>JAOZST010000053.1:0-3548 GCA_029939535.1 Desulfobacteraceae bacterium
CTTCATATTTCAGATTTAACAGTTTGGCAGCACCATAGCCAAGGGCAAAAATGAACTATCTATCATTACATTTTGAAAAGCATTTGTCTCTATTTTTTTCATGCGATTCCCCTAGACAAAAACTTGATATTTCTTGACATTTTCATGCATTGCCATTAAAAAGAAAAGTTTGATATTGAATTTAAACTTATCCGCATTTCGGAGGAATAATGGACTATAAAAAAACACTGAATCTGCCTTCAACCAAGTTTGCCATGAAGGCCAACCTTCCCCAGCGCGAGCCAGAGCAGCTCAAAGAATGGGAAGAAAAGAAAATATATGAAAAGCTGAGGGAACAATCCAAAGATAAACCGATTTTTATTCTCCATGACGGCCCTCCCTATGCCAACGGCCACCTCCACATGGGCCATGCCATCAATAAGATTTTAAAGGATATTATTGTCAGGTCCCGCCAGATGGCTGGATTTAACGCACCCTATATTCCCGGGTGGGACTGCCACGGTCTTCCCATTGAGCACAATGTGGACAAAAAACTGGGTAAAAAGAAAAAAGATATGACTCCAGTCCAGGTCAGAAGGGAATGCCGGTCCTATGCCGCTAAATTTGTGGATATCCAGAGTGATGAATTCAAGCGTTTTGGGGTTGCAGGGGAGTGGGACAATCCTTATCTCACCATGAATTATCCCTATGAGGCAAGGATTGCCAAAGAGTGTGGTGAGTTTGCCCTGTCCGGTGATATGTTTCTTGGGAAAAAACCAATTTACTGGTGCTGCAGCTGTCAGACCGCACTGGCAGAGGCTGAAATTGAATACCATGATCATACTTCTCCCTCTATTTATGTGAAATTTCCCCTTACAGACGATATTTCAGAGCTTGTTCCGGGAGCCCAGGAAGAAAAAATTTCCATGGTCATCTGGACCACGACTCCCTGGACCATTCCAGCCAATCTCGGGGTTTGTCTTCATCCTGATTTTGTTTATGCTGCTGTAAAAACCCAGGGCCATGGGGTGTTGATACTTGCCAAAGAACTTGTGGAACAGGTGATGGAGACCCTTGGCTTTGAAAATAATATAGTTCTTGCTGAAATTGCTGCCAAAGACCTTGAAAATAAAAAATGTTCCCACCCCTTATATGATAGAGAATCTTTGATTGTCCTGGGGGATCATGTAACCCTTGAAGCTGGTACGGGATGCGTTCACACAGCCCCTGGCCATGGTGCCGATGACCATATCGTGGGTAAAAAATACGGGCTGGAATGTTATTCACCAGTGGAGAATAACGGGGTTTTTTCCAGGGATGTGGAATTTTTCGGCAATGAATTTATCTTTAAGGCCAATAAGAGCATCAATGAAAAACTTGCTGAAAATGATGCCCTGCTGAGCAATGAGAACCTTTCCCATTCCTATCCCCATTGCTGGCGGTGTAAAAAACCGGTCATTTACCGGGCCACACCCCAATGGTTTATCTCCATGGACAAACTTGAGTTACGGAAGAAAACCCTTGAAGAGATAAATAATGTGAAATGGATCCCTTCCTGGGGCAGGGAACGAATTTACTCAATGATTGAAAACCGTCCGGACTGGTGTTTGTCCCGCCAGCGGTCATGGGGAGTTCCCATTCCGGTATTCCATTGCAATGAGTGTAAAAAAGTTTATGTGACCCGTGAATCCGTGGATAAAATACATACCCTTTTCAAAGAACACTCCTCGGATATCTGGTTTGAAAAAGATGCAGATTTTCTCATGCCAGAAGGGGCTGTTTGTGAGTCCTGCGGTTCCAAAGAATTTTCCAAAGACAATAATATCCTGGATGTGTGGTTTGATTCAGGTGTGAGCCATGCAGCTGTGCTGGAAGAGAGACCAGGGTTGTCACGACCTGCGGACATGTATCTTGAAGGTAGTGATCAGCACAGGGGATGGTTTCATTCCTCTTTACTTACCGGTGTGGGAAGGACTGGGAAAGCACCTTATAAGGCTGTTCTTACCCATGGATTTGTGGTGGATGAAAACGGTCATAAAATGTCCAAGTCAGTGGGTAATGTGGTGGCTCCGGAAAAGGTAATCAAACAATATGGTGCCGATGTATTACGTCTGTGGGCAGCCTCTGCCGATTATCGTGGGGATGTGAGTATTTCCGATAATATCATCAAGCAATTGTCCGATGCCTACCGCAGGATTCGAAACACATGCAGGTTTATGCTGGGTAATTTTAATGATTTTGATATCACAAGAGATGCCAGGCCCCTGGGAACCATGTCTGAACTGGATCGGTTTATTCTTCACCGGCTCCACTCTGTTGTGGAAAAATCTTTGACAGCCTATGAAAATTATGAATTCCATACCATTTACCATACCCTGCATAATTTCTGTGTAAAGGATCTATCCTCCTTTTATCTGGATATAATCAAGGACAGGCTTTATACATCTCCTTCAACGGATTTGGTACGCAGGGATGCCCAGACAGTCATGGCAATAATTCTGGAAGCCATTGTGAAACTCATGGCCCCAATCCTGCCTTTTACTGCTGATGAGATCTATAAGCATATGCCCCTGGGGGATGAGAAAAAAGAAAGCATCCACCTTGAGGATATGGCTGTTTTGAATGATGAATGGAAAGATGAGGCTCTGGCTGTACGTTGGGAAAATTTCAGAAGCCTGAGGGCAGAAGTTACCAAGGCCCTTGAAGAAGCAAGAAAAGAAAAACTCATCGGCCATCCCCTGGATGCAGCAATTGAGATTCAATTGCCTGATACGGAACTTAAGGATATCGTGGAAAATATAGGAGAAGCACTTAATGATATTTTCATTGTATCCTCAGCAATACTTGTGGATGCTGTGGAAGAGGGTGCATACCAGGGCCAGGAAATAGAGGGGCTTTCCATTAAAGTGAACAAGGCCGTTGGTGAAAAATGTGAACGATGCTGGAGGTTTGATACCAGTATTGGAGAGGATAAAGAACATCCTACTGTCTGCGGGCGGTGCGCAGGTGCATTAAAAAAAATTCTCTAAAGTGAATCAATCTTTGAAAAAAAAAGAATTTATGCGATTGATCCTGGTCAGCGGGGGGGTTGTCCTTGTTGACCAGGTTACAAAATATCTGATTACCTTTTACCTGCCGCTTCATGAGCATATTGTTGTGATTAAAAACTTTTTTAATATCAATCATGTGCTGAATCCAGGAGGAGCCTTTGGATTTTTTGCAGATCAGTCTTTATGGGTCAGGAAATTTATTTTTCTTTTCCTCTCTTCCCTGGTTGCATTATTTGTTCTCTGGCTCTATAAAAAAACTGCAAAAGACCTTGTCTTTCTTTCCTTTGGTCTGGCCCTGATTTTTGGTGGGGCCATTGGCAATTTAATAGACAGGTTCAGGTTTGGCAAGGTTGTTGATTTCCTGGATTTTTATGTGGGCACTGCCCATTGGCCTGCCTTTAATATTGCAGACAGTGCCATCAGCATTGGCATGGTCATTCTGATTTATCATGTGGTATTAAATAAAATACCGGATTTATGACCTGATTATTAACCTGATTTTATAACCTGATTTTATAA
>JAOZST010000053.1:3648-21021 GCA_029939535.1 Desulfobacteraceae bacterium
AAATACCGGATTTATGACCTGATTATTAACCTGATTTTATAACCTGATTTTATAAAAAGGGAATTATGCACCCCATACTTTTGGATTTAGGCCGTTTTAAACTATATACCTATGGGTTTTTTCTTGCCCTGGGGTTTATTGCTGCTGTCTGGTTTTCCAAGCGCAATGCAAAGTTTTACAATATCCAGGATCAGGTCATATCTGATGTGTTTTTTGTGATCCTTTTGTCATCCATTGCAGGAGCACGAATACTGTATGTTTTGATTAATTTTGATGATTTTCAGAATAATCTGCTGGAGATATTTAAAATCTGGAACGGGGGGCTGGTTTTTTTCGGTGGTTTTATCGCGGCTATCGGGACCTCTATTGTCTTCTTAAAATATAAAAAAATACCAATTTTAAAAACTGCTGATATTATTGCTCCAGGCATTGCCCTGGGCCATGCCATTGGCAGGTTGGGCTGTTTTTCTGCCGGGTGCTGCTATGGAAAACAGTGTGATCTGCCCTTTGCCATAAAATTTACCAATCCAGACAGCCTTGCGCCATTGAATATTTATTTACATCCCACACAGATATACATGGTGTTTTCAAATTTTATTCTTTTTCTCATCCTGGTGTGGCTGCAGAAAAGAAAGAAATTTAATGGAATGATCTTTTTATATTATGTCATGCTATATTCGATTTTCAGATCTGTTATTGAATTTTTCCGGGGAGATTTCCGGGGAGATTTTTTCTTTGAATTTTTGTCCATGTCCCAGGGAATAGGGCTGATTGTTTTTTGTCTGGCCCTTGCTTTGGTGATAAAACTGACAAGATCTGTCAATGGCCCTCGTTAAATACAATATCCTGGATGATTATCTGGGTTCCCTGGCTCAGGCTTCCCTGCCAAAATTCTTTCTGATCTGTGGTAATGATTTTCTGACCCGCCAGGCATTTGACAATCTTTCCAATTTCCTGCTCAAAGATGTCAGTCGTGAATTCGGCCTTGAAGTTCTTGATGGTAATTCCTCATCCATGGGGGATATCATTGAACAGGCAACCACATTTTCTTTTTTATTACCCAGAAAAATAATTGTGGTAAAAAATGCCCCCTTGTTTTCAGGCACAGGAACTTCATCTGAAATTTCTTATTCAAAAACAGATATGGAACATCTTTCCCATTTGATTGAAAAGGGAATTCCTGACAATAATACACTTGTGATGATCTGTTCCACCCTGGACAGGAGAAAAAAGGTGTTTAAAATCATCCAGGCCCAGGGAACCATTATTGATTGCGTGGTTTCCCAGGGAGTCAGAAAGGCTGACCAGGATGAACAGAGGGCTGTGCTCCAGGATATTTCAGGTAAATACCTGGCAAAGTCTAAAAAAAGGATGGCTGCAAATGCTTTTGCAGCCCTTGTGGATCAGACTGGATTCAATCCTGAATTGTTTGCCCGGAATCTTGATAAACTAACGGCCTATGTCGGTGCCAATCCAGTCATCACAATCAATGATATTAAAGCGGTTGTGATTCGAGATAAAAAAGATCCCATATTCAATCTGACCAATGCAGTACAGGAAAAGGATGTAGGAAAAGCTTTGACTGTCCTGTCTTCTCTTTTCCAGGACGGGTTTCATCCTCTTCAGATTTTAAAATCATTGGAGAATCAGGTCCGTAAACTTTTAATGGTAAAAAATTTTACCCTGTCCCTTGATGGAATCAAAGATCCCCATCATTTTAAAAGAATGAATTTTAATTCCTTTAAACAGGGGATGATGAACACAATAATCTCCCATGATGAAAACATGAAAAAGGACATGGCTGACCAGGAAGCCTTTTTATTCCCTAAAAATATATCTGATAATATATCTGAAAATAAAATCAAAAAAAAACCCGGCAAAGCAAAGCAAAAGGCGATAACAACAGATCTTGTCCTTGCTCCCAATCCAGCCAGCCCATATCCTGTGTTTCTGATTCTTCAAAAATCTGAAAATTTTTCCCTGAATGAACTAAAGAATGCTATGATTGCCCTGGGTGATCTGGATTATCAATTAAAATCATCGGCCATTGAGGCCAATATAGGCCTGGAAAATTTTATTATGAATATCTGTCGCAAGAAAGGATTTAGCGATGCTTCGAAAAACTAAAATAGTCGCCACCATTTCTAATTTAAATTGCTCACCTGGGTTTATAGGGAGGTTATATAAAGCCGGAATAAATGTGGTTCGTTTGAATACGGCCCACATGACCCATGAAGATGCCCTTGAAGTGGTTGAAAATACACGCAGGGTATCTGACAAGATCGGGATACTTCTGGATACCAAAGGCCCTGAGATCAGAACCTGTGATTCTGAAAAACCTTTGAAGGTAAAGCATGGCGATTATATCCGAATCCAAGGTGCACCAGATAAAATTTCAAAAGATGATGTCATATGTGTCTCCCATGCCCAGTTTGTCAAGGATGTTCCAGTGGGCAGTTCCATTCTCATTGATGATGGCTATATTGCCCTGGCAGTCATGGAAAAGGATGATAACTACCTTACCTGTCATGTTGAAAACGACGGAACCATAAATGCCAGAAAAAGTATAAATATTCCGTCAGTCCATGTCAAACTTCCGGCTCTCAGTCAAAAGGATAAAAAATTTATTAAATTTGCCGCAGACAATGACCTTGATTTTATTGCCCATTCCTTTGTCAGAAACAAAGAGGATGTGATTGCTGTCCAGGATATTCTGGATAAAAAGAAATCTCCCATTAAAATTATTGCCAAAATTGAAAATGCCCAGGGTGTGGAAAATCTCAATGAAATTCTGGATCATGCCTACGGGATAATGATTGCCAGGGGTGATCTTGCCGTGGAAATTCCCACGGAACGGATACCTTTGATTCAGAAACAAATTGTAAAAACCTGTATTGAAAGACGCAGGCCAGTGATTGTTGCAACCCAGATGCTCCATTCAATGATAAAATCTCCACGGCCCACAAGGGCTGAAGTGTCAGATGTGGCCAATGCCTGCCTGGATCATACCGATGCCCTGATGCTGTCGGGTGAAACTGCCAATGGCAAGTATCCAGAGGTGGCAGTAAGGACCATGGCCAAAATTGCCAAAGAAGTGGAAGAAAAAAGATCCAGTTTTATTGATGTGCCCTATTCAATAGAGAACAAGGTTACAGCCTACCTTGCCAAGGCTGCAGTCAAGGCATCTCTGCGTTTAAATACCCGGGGAATTGTTGCTGATTCTCTCACCGGCACCTCAATTCGTGCATTGGCAGCCTATCGGGGGGACAATCCCATTTATGCCCAGGTCTATGATCAGAAGGTAGTGAGGCAGCTTTCCCTGTCTTTTGGGGTGGAAGCCGACTATATACCAATGGATATAACCTCCACCAAACCATTGCGAAATTCCATCTGTCGCCTTGTTGATGAAAAAGAATTTGACGATGACAGTCTGATCATTGTTCTGGCCGGCAGTTTTGGAGCCACCCACGGGGCTTCTTATATTGAAATCACTGCAGCCGGTACTTTAAAAGAAAAATGCGATTAAATTAGCGCGCTATGGCACGGGCTTTCAGCCATTAGCCATTAGCTAACGGCTAAAAGCTAACTGCTAATGGCTATAATCAAGAGTTAAAAAGATCCTGGGCCTGGTAGGAACTGCGTACAAAGGGGCCTGAAGCCACCCGTTTAAATCCAATTTGCCTGGCGAATATTTCCATCTCTTTGAATTCTTCAGGGGAATAGTATTTTTTGACTTTCAGGTGCTGGCGGCTGGGTTGAAGATATTGTCCAATGGTCAATATCTCACAGCCATGGTCAAAAAGATCCTGCATTGTCTGTTCAAGCTGGACCATGGTTTCTCCCAGACCCACCATGATACCGGATTTGACGGGCATGGATGGATCAAGAATCTTTGTATTTTTTAATAAATCCAGAGACCGCTGGTATTCTGCCTCAGGCCTGGCCTTACCATACAATGAGGCAACAGTCTCGATATTATGGTTAATAACATCTGGTTTTGCATGTACAACTATCTCTAAAGCATTTATATCACCCTGGAAATCAGGGATCAAAACTTCAACTCTGGGTGGTTGGATCTCACCCGGTGAGGTCAGAACATCCTTAACAGCCTTGATAACTGCTGAAAAATGGGCAGCCCCTCCATCGGGCAGATCATCCCGGGTCACCGAAGTCACCACCACATAGCGAAGGCCCAGTTTTTTTGCGGCCTTTGCCACCCGCATGGGTTCTTCGGAGTCAACGGGCAGGGGAGACTTTGATGTTACATTGCAGAATTGGCAGTGCCGGGTACATTCAGAACCCAAAATCATAAAAGTTGAAGTGTTTTTTGAAAAACATTCAAACATATTGGGGCAATTGGCTTCCTGACAGACGGTTTTGAGGTTTGCTTCGGAAAGAAGTCTGGTTACACGCTGATAGTCACCTCCCAGGGGCAGGCGTTTTTTCAGCCAGGCTGGTTTGCCTTTTTTAATGGTGGATTGAGAAGTGGATTCGTCTGTATTGCACATGGTTACTCCCTGATGATATCAATATCAAATATAGTAGAAAATTGTTGAACAATTATATTGCAGGCCTTGTTCATGAGAGCCTGATCCCTTATATCGCTTTTGCCGCCCTTGTGATTGTTGCGTTCATACTCTTTAGTATCGGAGTTATTAGTTTTAGATTGATATGATCTGGCAGTTTCCCAGGCAATTGAAGTCATGGCAACATTTTCAAGGCCGCAGGGGTTTATCCAGGAAAAAGGGGTGAGATCCAGGCATACATTTAAGGCAAGGCCGTGGATGGAAATCCCTTTTTTAATGGAAATCCCCACGCTTCCAATTTTTTTATTTTTCACCCACAGGCCATGATTTTTTTCACTTCTGTCCGCAGATATATTGAATTTTTTTACCGTTTGTTTCATGACCTCTTCCATGCCATGGACAAAATCTGCAACCCCTATTCCAGCCCTGACCAGATCAATGATTGGATAGAGAACGGCCTGTCCAGGTCCGTGAAAAGTGATGTTGCCGCCCCGGTCGGTCTGGACAATTTTAATTCCATGGGATGAAAGAAACTCCTCTGATACAATAAGGTTCTCTTTTCCTCCCCGCCGTCCCAGGGTATAGACTTGGGGGTGTTCCACCAATAAAAGCCGGTCCGGTTCCAGGGGATTGTTTGTTTTGGCGTTGAGAAAGGAGAGCTGAAGGTCCAGCGCTTTTTTGTAATCCAGGGTGTTTAAATCCGAGAATACACAGGAGCGCCGGACCTTTTTTGCTGGTTCAGGTTTTACCGGTTCAGGTATCAACCTCTCAGGCATGGCTTTCTTGCAGCAGCAACTTCGTCCAAACGGGTTACCTTGGTGAGAAGCGGGGCTTTTTTCAGCTCTTCTGGATTTTCCAGGGCTTCCAAAGCAATGGCTTTAACCGCATCAATGAACTGGTCAATATCTTCTTTTGATTCGGTTTCAGTGGGCTCCACCATAAAGGCTGCTTCCACTACCAGGGGAAAATAAACTGTGGGAGGATGAAATCCATAGTCCAGCAGTCTTTTTGCCATATCCATGGTTGTGATATGGTGCTCTTTTTGAAGTTTATCATTAAACACACATTCATGCATGCAGGGCCGGTCATAGGCAAGATTCAAGACATCCCGCAGGCTTTCCTTTATATAATTTGCATTAAGAACAGCAAGCTGTGAAGTCTTGCGCAGTCCTTCACCGCCCATGGAAAGGATATAGGAATATGCCTTTACCATAACTCCGAAATGGCCGTAAAAGGTGTGCATCCTTCCAATGGTATCCGGGCAGTCTGTTACAAATTTATAGGTGGAAAGGTCTTTTCCTTTCCTATTTTTTTCGATCCGTGGAACAGGCAAAAAGGGAATCAATTCCTCTACAACGCCAACAGGGCCGGATCCTGGTCCGCCACCGCCATGGGGGGTGGAAAAGGTTTTATGCAGGTTCAGGTGAAGCACGTCAATACCCAGGTTGCCTGGCTTGACAACTCCCATGATGGCATTCATGTTGGCACCATCTCCATATACAAGGCCACCCTTTGCATGTACAATCTCAGCAATTTCTTTGATATTTTCTTCAAACAGTCCCAGGGTATTGGGGTTGGTTATCATTATGCCGGCAGTGTCTTCATCCATGAGTGCAGCAACTGTAGCTGGTTCTAATATTCCTTTTTTTCCGGATGAAACATTTATAGAATCATATCCACAAAGACTTGCGCTGGCTGGATTGGTGCCATGGGCCGTATCAGGAATAATAATTTTAGACCGCTGCTTTCCTTTTTTGGCATGATAGGCATGGATCATGAGCATACCAGCCAGCTCTCCGTGGGCCCCGGCTGCAGGCTGGAGAGTTACTGCGGGGAACCCTGTGATTTCTCCCAGGTGCTGTTCCAGGTCATACATTAGTTTTAAGGCACCCTGGGAAAATTCGTCCCCAACCAGGGGATGGGCACCGGCAAAACCCTGTCTTGCTGCCTGGACTTCATTGGTTTTGGGGTTGTATTTCATGGTACATGAACCCAAAGGATACATGCCCGAGTCCACACCAAAATTCCATTGTGAAAGACGGGTGTAGTGACGGACAACATCCAGCTCAGACAGCTGGGGCAGTTCCGGTGCATCGCCTATAAAACGTTCATCCATTGGAGCTTGTTCCACATCTGCCCTGGGAAGGGAAATGGCACAACGGCCTTCCCGGCTTTTATCCCATAACTGGGGCTCATTAAAAATAAGTCCCTTTGTTCCTGGCTGCTTATGCATGGGTCACCTCCTTTGCCAGCTGATCAATATCCTTTTTAGAAACTTTTTCCGTGGCACAAAAAAGATAATGGTCTTTTAAATCGGAATAGTAGGGTTCAAGGTCAATACCGGCAAAAATATATTGGTTCTGGATAAGGTCAGCTCTTTTAAGGCTGAACCCTTTGGGTGCCTTAAGCACAAACTCATTAAAAAAAGGAGAATCAGAAACAGATTCAAACCCGACTTTTTCAAGAGAGGATTTCAAGTATACGGCTTTGTCATGATTTTGCTGGGCAATTTCACGGATACCGATTTTACCCACTGTGGCAAGGTACATGGCAGCAGTCATGGCATTGAGGCCGTTGTTGGAACAGATATTGGAAGATGCTTTTTCTCTTCTGATATGCTGTTCCCTTGTGGCCAGGGTCAATACATATCCATCGTTTCCATTGGCATCTTTTGTCCTGCCGATGAAACGGCCGGGCAGGTTCCTCATCATTTTTTTGCTGCCAGCCAAAAGTCCTAGTCCCGGCCCTCCAAATGATTTGGCAATTCCAAGACTCTGGCCTTCACCAGCCACAAGATCAGCACCAAAGGACCCGGGATTTTTGAGCAGGCCATAGGCAAGGCTCTCCGTAAAAGAGGTGATAAATACTATTTTTTTTGCATCAGCGATTGTTTTAAATGCACCCAGGTCTTCAATATTTCCAAAAAAGTTTGGGGACTGGATGGCAACTCCAACAATGCCTTCCATTGTCTCAAGGGCAGTTGCA
Organism: Desulfobacteraceae bacterium; assembly: GCA_029939535.1. Taxonomy (GTDB): domain Bacteria; phylum Desulfobacterota; class Desulfobacteria; order Desulfobacterales; family Desulfobacteraceae; genus NBML01. The sequence goes on from JAOZST010000053.1 coordinate 11,160, forward strand.
TCGGTGAGTCCTTCTTTAGTGCGGGGAATTTCCACTATTTCAAATCCGCTGGGTCGAAGATATGTTTCCATAACCTGCCTGTGGCTGGGATGGACCAGGGAAGAAACAGCAATTTTATTGGCTTTTTTGTTTTTTCTCAAGGCAATTAATGCACATTCAGCAAGGGCTGTGCCGCAGTCATAATGGGAGGCAGTGGAGATATCCATTCCCAGTAGCTCTGCCACCATTGTCTGGAATTCATAGATGCCCTGGAGAGTTCCCTGGCTTACTTCCGGCTGATAGGGTGTATAGGCAGTTGCAAATTCAGACCGTGATACTAGATAGGGTACTATGGCAGGAATATAATGGTCATAGCTGCCTGCACCGATAAAGCATTTATAATCCCTGCATGAAATATTGGAAGATGCAAGGCCTTCCATGTGGGTATCAAGATCCCATTCACTCAATGCTTTTGGAAGATCCAGGGGCTTTTTTGTCTTTAATTCATCGGGAATGGTTGTAAATAATTCATCCAAAGATGACTGGCCGGTTTTGGCCAGCATAATATCGATATCCTCTTGGGTATGGGGAAGATAACGCATGGCTTTTATCCTTTCAGCATAGCAAGGTATGCTGCCTTGTCCATTAAATCATCCATTTCAGAAAGATCATCCGGTTTTATTTTGATCATCCATCCACCTTCATAACAGTCTTCATTTACTTGTTCCGGTGCATCTTCAAGGTCTTCATTGATTTCAACAACTTCTCCTGAAATAGGAATATAGATCTCAGAAACTGCTTTGACGGATTCCACGCTGCCAAATTCATCTCCCCTGGAAAATGTATCACCTACTTCGGGAAGTTCAACAAATACGATCTCACCCAGCTGATCCTGGGCATAGTCGCTAAGACCTATGGTGATGGTGTCATTGGAGAGTTTTGCCCATTCGTGGTCTTTGGTGTATTTCGCATCTTCGGAAAAAGTAAGATCGCTGATTTCTTTCATAATTGCCTCCTTTTAAATGAATTTAAATAAAATTGTCCAGTTTCTTTCTTGCGGTTCTATCAGGTCTTATGTCGGGTACAATGGTCACTGTAATGGTTCGCTTACCTTCTTTGAGGGTCAGTTTATCGCCAAAGTCAAGTTGTTTTGAAACCATGATAAAGCCGCAGCTGATGCCTTTGATTTTTAGATCTCGGGGAAGATCCGGGGTATTGATACTTATGATTTTCTGGTCCTGAATGCCAATGCCCATATCTGTTGCACAGGTCAGTACCCTGCCGATATTTTCAGAGTTTTCATCTAAAACCTGTGTTTGTTCTCCGGCATTGACTTTTCTTAAATTCTCACCCACAAAAGGGAAGACAAAATTGTCTTCAGGGGTTTTTATCAATGCATCGGCACCCAGGAACTCCTTGGTAAAGCCTGTTTTATCCGTTTTGTCTTGGGAATAGGAATATGGCAGGGCAAAGTCCCAGGGATGGTTAATGAATTTCCAATTACCAATGTCCTGATGGGACAGGGGAAGACAGGCACCAGCCCGTAAAGAGTCTCTGGCTCCCAGGCCGCAGGCTGCTATACCATATTCAGCGCCTGCTTTCAGAACATCTTTCCACAGGTCCACGATAGCAGAAGGATCCAAAAAGATTTCAAACCCAAATTCACCGGTATATCCGGACCGGGACAACAATATGGGGGTACCGTTTAAAAGGGTTACTTTGCCTGATACATCTTTGTCAGGTACGTCCATATCTTCAGAAAAATAGCCTTTAAAAGAAAAATATGGCATTTTTTGAAATACAAGTTCCGGGTCCTTGATCAGTTTTGATAAAATCCGGGCAGAATTTTTTCCCTGGATGTCCATTTTGGCCACTTTACCCGTCAAATCATCAATGGTAACATCCATTTTATCTTGCTGGTTGTCTATTATCTGACTGTTTAAGTGTTCGGCAATCACTTCTCCCATGCCTGCGTTCACGCAGACCATGAATCTGGAATCATTAAATTTATAAACAATGGCATCATCAATACAATGCCCCTGATCATTCAGGAATGCACCATAAATGCATCTGCCAACAGAAAGGGAGGTAATGTCTCTTGTAAAACAATAGTTCAGTAAGCTGAAGGCATCCTTGCCTCCTACATTGATGCAGGCCATGTGACTTGTGTCAAAGATGCCTGCTGATTTTAAAACAGCCAGATGTTCATTTTTGACCCCGGTTTCATACCATAGCGGCATGTCAAAGCCTCCGAAATCAGACATATTGGCGCCGGCATCTTTGTGCCATTGATGTAAAGATGTTATTTTTAAACTGGTATTCATTACAACTTGCCTTTATTAATGTATTAAAAAATATAAGGAACTTTTAAATTATAGGATTTGTACACAACAAATGTTTCAACGGAGCTGACACCTGTAATTTTAGCAATTTCCTCTGTATAAAATTCAAGCAGGCCAAATCCTTTTTTAAACAGGACCAGTATGATGAGATCATAACGGCCCGTAACAACGCTTGTGGAGATTACTCCTTTGAGGCGGCTGATTTCTTTGCCTTTTTCCACCAGATTCATTTCATTAAGCTTGATTCCAATGATAACAGTTCTATGTCCGGGCAGTTTTTCCGGATCAACCAGCCCACAGATTTCCAACACCCCTTCTTCCTGGAGTCTGTTTACCCTTGATCTGACAGTATTTTCTGTAATATCGAGTTTATCAGCAATTTTTTTAAAGGATTGTTTCCCTTCTTTCAATTCTCGAATAATATCAATATTAGTTTTGTCTATCTTCATTTTACCTCTTTGTTACCTAAAAATTTATGAGAAAACAAATCTAATTAAATTGCCTTGATAAATACAGCACAATAATGATAATGTCAATTAAATTTTAGAAAACTCATGAAAAAGCAAATTTTATTTGAAAAAATTAATGAAAACACTTTATAATATTAATTGATATTATAAAAATTGGTATTTCACTGATAATTTGGATAAAAATGACAATTTGAATAAAAAATTGATGGGAGGATAAGATGTCAAAAAAAATTATTATCATAGGCGGAGGCCCTGGAGGATATATTGCTGCGTTGCGTGCAGTTGCCCTTGGCGGAGATGTCACTCTAATAGAAAACGAAAACCTGGGTGGCACCTGTCTTAACTGGGGGTGTATTCCGTCAAAAATCATGAAGAACTCGGCTGATTTGTTTTTAAAATGCCTGAAGGCCGGTCAATTCGGTATTAAAATTCAGGGAGATATTTCACCTGATATGACAGCCCTCATGGATAGGAAGGAAAAAATTTTATCCTCCCAGAGAAAGGGGATTGACTCACTGTTAAAGGGTAGGGGGGTCGTAGTTGAGCAAGGCATTGGAACTATCAAATCCCAGGGCCTGGTTGAGGTGATATCCCATGATGGACAGACAAAGGAACTGGAATATGATAAATTGATTATTGCAGTGGGTACCTGCCCAATGAACGTGCCTGATTTTCCTTTTGACCATGAAAAAATACTATCGTCTAATGATATTCTTGTTCTGGACAGGATACCCAGATCCCTGGCCATAGTTGGCGGTGGTGTGATAGGATGTGAATTTGCCTTTATTTTTTCCGCCCTGGGGTGTGAGGTGACAATAGTTGAAGCCATGTCCAGGCTTCTGCCCCTGCCATCGGTTGATGAGGCTTGTTCAAAACTGCTTTTACGGGAGATGAAAAAAGCCAAGATTAAAGTGTTCTGCGATACCATTGTTACCAAGGCTGATACTGCAGGAGACAATGTGGGAATTTCCCTTGCACCAAGTCCTTTTACGGATAATCCCAAACCCAAAAAACTGAAAACAGATGAGATTTCCTCGGAAATTATGGCTGTGTGCATTGGTAGAACTCCTTTGTCAGCAGGGCTCGGCCTTGAAAATATAGATCTTGACATTGAAGGTCCTGGCTGGATTTCAGCCAATGAGTACATGGAAACAAAGGTTGAAAATGTTTATGCCATTGGTGATATCCTGGGACCTGAAAAGGTCATGCTGGCCCATGTGGCTTCCCACGAAGGGCTAGTGGCTGCAGAAAATGCCATGAAACAGGAATTGGAAGATACTGCAACCCGGGAAAAAACAGCCATGACCTATGATGTCGTACCGGGTGCTATTTTCACCATGCCTGAAATCGGTACAGTTGGATTGAGCGAAACCCAGGCAAAGGCCAGGGGATATGAGGTGGAAACAACAAATGTGAATTTTAGAGTTCTGGGAAAGGCCCAGGCCATTGACGAGATTGCCGGGGAAGCCAGGATGATCATTGAAAAGCAAAGCCATAAGGTTCTGGGTGTTCATTTGATTGGACCCCATGCAACAGATCTTATTGCCGAAGCAACCCTTGCCATTGAAAAGGGGCTGACCGCAGAAGAAGTTGCACATACAATTCATGCCCATCCAACTCTGGCGGAAATCATGGGAGAGGTTGCTTCAAAAGCATCTGGTATGCCCTTGCACGGATAATCCTTAGAATCCTTGAAGCCAGGATTGTTTTTTGAAGCTATGGTTGTTTTTTGTTGACAATCAGCAGCAGGAAAATAATGAGACTAATAGATATTGAAAAGAGTTTTGATCTGGTTGTTATCGGGGGAGGGGTAACAGGAGCCGGCGTCTTTCATGAGGCAGTGAACATGGGGTTTAATGCCATCCTCCTGGAAGCTGAAGATTTTTCCTGGGGGACGTCAAGCCGGTCTTCAAAAATGGTCCATGGAGGCCTTCGATACTTAAAACAGGGTAAATTTCTTTTAACAAGGTCTGCTGTAAGAGAAAGGGAACGTCTTTTAAAAGCTTATCCAGGCCTTGTCAACCCCTTGAACTTTTTAATGCCTGTTTATAATGATTATGGTCCTTCAAAATTATCCATGAAAATCGGGCTTTCCATTTATAGTTTTCTGGCAGGTCAAAAGCAGCATCAGAGTTTTACAAGAAAACAAACCATTCAATTGATTCCAAAGATCAGAAATGATTGCCTGGTTTCTTCGGTTGGCTTTAAAGATGCCCAGGTGGATGATGCAAGGCTTGTTTTTAGACTGATCAATGACGGCTGTATGGCAGGTGGAACTGCATTGAATTATACCAGGGTGACTGGGATAGAACGGGACAGAAAAGGCAAGGTTGCTGCAATAAATGCAATTGATACTATAACAGGTAATAAAGCTGAACTCAAAACAAAGGCAGTGATAAATGCCACAGGAGCCTGGGCTGAATATTTTCACCCTTCCCCTGTAAAAGGTTTTCATTTAAGACCCTTACGGGGCAGCCATCTTATTTTTCCTGGAAATATTCTATCCCTGGACCGGGTCATAAGCTTTATCCACCCAAAAGATTTACGGGCGGTTTTCATGTTTCCCTGGAACGGATGCACTATTCTAGGAACAACCGATATCGACCATGAAAATAATCTTGATAAAGAACCCTTTGTTACGAAACAGGAAGCATCTTATTTAATGGAAGGTCTGCAATTCATTCTGCCGGGCCTTGATATTTTTTTAAAGGACTGTGTTTCTTCCATTGCTGGCATAAGACCCGTCCTTTCAAAAAAGAAGCAAAAAGCATCAAAAGAATCAAGGGAGCATGTGGTATGGGAGGATAAAGGCCTTGTGACCGTAACCGGTGGAAAACTTACCACATTCCGCATTCTGGCCCTTGATGCCCTGAAGGCTGCCGGAAAATATCTTCCAAAATATGTAGAAAAAAAAATTCAGGTTCCAATACAGCAGCCTGACATCACAAATAAATTTTTACATATTCCGGAAAATTTAAAACAAAGGCTTTATGGCAGATATGGTCAGATGGCATTGGATATTTTTAAAGAGAATGATAAAAATAAACTTGCTTCCATCGGAGATACATCAAGCTTGTGGGTTGAACTCTGCCATGCTGCCCAGCATGAAAATATCCACAGTCTTGCAGATCTTATGTTAAGAAGGGTAAGAATCGGTCTTTTTCTTCCCCAGGGTGGCAAAGCATATCTTGATGATATTGAAAAAATATGTAAAATAGTTCTTCCATGGGATAAACAACGCTGGGCAAAGGAAAAAAAAAGTTACATGGACCTGTGGCAAAATTTTTATTCTCCTCCCATGGCAAAGAGTAATAGGCCAGCAGATTTGTAACCAGCAGAGTTGGAATTAATTATAAGGGGAGTCTTGTTTTGGTTGATAAAACAATACTTGCTATAGATTGCGGAACCCAGAGTTTAAGGGGTATGATTTTTTCCCAAACGGGAGAGATTATGGAAAGGGTTCAGGTTGAATATGAACCTTATTTCAGTAAACACCCTGGATGGGCTGAGCAAAAGCCCGAACTTTATTGGAACAGCCTTGCCAAAGCCTGCCAAAAGCTTAAATCTTTAAACAGAGACGTTTTTTTGAACATTGCAGGAGTCGGGGTCACAACCCAGAGAGACAGCATGATCAATGTTGATGAAAATGGAAAACCTTTAAGGCCTGCCGTTATCTGGTTAGACCAGCGAAAAGCCCGGCCTTTTTTTGCCAATAAAGGATTGTTGAATCTTGGCCTTAAGATTTTAAATTTTGAAAAACTTGTTCTGGAAATTCAGTCCAAAGGCAAATGCAATTGGATTATGCAGAACCAGCCTGAAATCTGGGAAAGGACCCATAAATATCTCCAGGTTTCCGGGTTTTTAAATTTTAAGCTCACAGGGAATTTTATTGATTCAGTTGCATCCCAGATTGGTCATGTCCCGTTTAACTATAAAAAACAGACCTGGGCAAATAAATTTGAACTTTCTGCAAGGGTTTTTCCCGTTGAGATAGAAAAACTTCCCCAGATTGCCATCCCAGGTGAAATCATGGGAACAATAACGGATAAAGCTTCGGAGACAACTGGTCTTGGAAAAGGAATCCCAGTAATTGCATGTGGTTCTGATAAGGGCTGTGAAACCCTTGGAGCGGGAGTGATCCAGGAAAATATGGCCAGTCTCAGTTTTGGAACCACCGCAACCATACAGACCACTTCTGAAAAATATTTTGAAGCCATCAAATTCATGCCTGCCTATCCCTCACCAGCACCTGGATTATTTAATTCCGAGGTTGAAATATTCAGAGGCTTCTGGATGATCACCTGGTTTAAAAACGAATTTGCCCAAAAAGAAGTTGAAGAGGCAAAACAAGCCGGTATTCCTGCTGAAGAAGTTTTAAACAAATGTTTAATTCAGACTGAACCAGGTTCCATGGGCCTTGTTGTGCAGCCATATTGGGGGCCCGGTCTTGATCACCCCCAGGCCAAGGGAGCCATGATAGGTTTTGGAGATGTGCACACAAAACCCCATATTTACCGTGCTGTAATTGAAGGACTTGGATTTGCACTTTGCGAAGGCAGGGAAAAAATTGAGAAAAAATCAAAAATAAAGATAGAAAAAGCTGCAGTTTCCGGCGGTGCATCCCAGAGTGATGAAATCTGCAAAATTACGGCGGATATTTTTAATATTCCCATGGTCAAGGGAAGGACCCATGAGACGTCGGGACTTGGGGCTGCCATTGTTATTGCCAAAGGCCTTGGAATGTATTCAAGTCTTGATGAGGCAGTTAAAAATATGATTAAAATCAAAAAGGTTTTTGAGCCTGACCAGAACAATGTCAAAATTTACAAAGAACTTTACTCAAAGGTTTACAGCAAAATGTACAAAGCACTTGAACCCTTATATTCGCAAATTCAACAAATCACAGGATATCCAAAAGAATAAAAATAAACAAAACAGGAAAAAAGAAATGGGAATAGAAAAAGACTGGAACTTTGACGAAATCATTGACAGAGGCAACACCGGGTCCATGAAATGGGAACCGGAAGTATTAAGGGAAAAATTCGGCAGGGGAAGGGAAAATCTCCTGCCTTTATGGGTGGCAGACATGGACTTTAAAAGCCCCACCGTGGTGAGACAGGCCATGGAAAAACGCCTGGCCCATCAGGTTTATGGATATACAATTCAGGATCCGGATTATAATAAGGCATTAATATCCTGGTATCAGAGACGGCATCAATGGGAAATCCAAAATAACTGGGTATTAACAACCCCGGGCATTGTTCCGGCAGTAAATTATTTTATCCAGCGGTTTTCCAAACCAGGTGATAAGGTCCTGATCCAGACCCCGGTTTATTATCCCTTTGCCCAGTCCATAGTTACCAATGGACGAAGGATATTGGACAATCCCTTGAAAATTGAGGATGGCCGTTTTTATATGGATTTTGAAGACCTGGCAGATAAAGTCAAGGACCCCAGGGCAAAGGTTGCTATTCTTTGCAGTCCCCACAATCCTGTGGCACGGGTCTGGACCCTTGAAGAACTTGAACAATTCGGAAAGATCTGCATTGAAAATAATGTTTTGGTACTTGCCGATGAAATCCATTGTGATCTAATCATGCCCGGATACAAGCACATAAGTTTTCAGGGAATTTCAAGGGAATTTGCCATGAATTCCATTGCCGGTGTTGCTGCCAGCAAAACATTCAATCTGGCAGGACTTCAGCAGTCCAGCCTCATCATACCCAATGATGATTTTTATAATGAATTCTCCATATATCTTGAAACCCTGGGAATCGATTCCCGGGGCAGCGGGACCCTGTTCGGTGCCATTGCAACCCAGGCTGCCTACAATGAAGGAGAACCCTGGCTGGAAGATCTTATCCTTTATCTGAATGAAAATTTTAATTATCTGAAAACAATCTTTGAAGACCAGTTACCCGGGGTAAAGGTCCATGACCTTGAAGGAACCTATCTGGTCTGGGCAGACTTCAAACCCCTGGGGTTTACACCTGGAAAAATAATTCAGATCCTTGAGGAAGAGGCCGGGGTGGCCCTGGACCACGGAGACTGGTTCGGGGATAATGGAGCAGGGTATGAACGGTTCAACATAGCCTGCCCCAGGGCGATTTTAAAAAAAGCGGCTGAGGCTGTTGTGTCTGCCTTTGGAAAATATTTATAGCTCATATTCTGGTGGTAAGGACTACATTCAAACGAAATTTTGTGATCTGTTGACTTGGCAACAAATATATAACGCCGGTCGGGTTAAATTGCAGCAAAGGCTGGAGAGTTTATAGATAGACTTGATCGCTTTGGAATCTCCTATCTTTATTCTGTTTCAATCCAATTTTTCAACCGCAAGCCCTCGACTCTCACAAATTCACGCATGTTGTTAGTGACTAGGATCAAAGATTCACTTCGGGCATGCCCGGCAATGTGCAAATCATTGACCCCTATAGGGGGTGCCTTTCTTTTCTAAATCCGCCCTGATATTTCCATAGTGGGCAGCGGCATTATCGTCATAGGGCAAGACCTCCAAACGGGATACAAAGTCCTCAACTTTGCTTAGGTTGTGAGACACCACAGAGCTTTTTTCAACACCATCTAATAATTCTGCCAACGTATCGAAACACCCTCGCTTGCCGTGCAGGGCTGGATCTGGCATTGCAGCGAACGGATTGACTGGGATTTTTTGCGTGTGACCTGCAGGTTATAAAAGTTCAAACAGTTTGGGATGCTACACGGAGGACTATTTGAGGTGGACACACCTGCCCGGTGTCTCCGCCGTTTTAATGGAAGGCTTTTTAGAATTTTAAAAATCGTTCAGACACAAGAAAGTGCCAGGTGAGCCAAGACGGTACGGGTCTTGCCGGATTTTTTCCCAAAAACCCCAAGCTTATGGCAAATATCCAGCCGTGAAGTATGGAGTTTGACTTTTTTGATAAATAGTTTTAGAAGTTATGGGTCAATACCACAATGAAATACAGGGGGAAAAATGAAATTTAAAAATTATATAATGCTGATTGTCAAGTTTGGATTGGGGTTTGGACTGATTTTTTGTATTTCAGGATGTAGTGAGAAATTAGTTTTTGC
>JAOZST010000054.1:0-20808 GCA_029939535.1 Desulfobacteraceae bacterium
ATGCGCCCCCATCCTTCCAAATATTATCAATCAATCTCAATGCATAATCTGTTTCATTCTCTGGGTTGGCAATATAGCTGTGAGCCACATTATCTAAGGTTATTTCTGCCATTCATATCTCTCCTATTCACGGTGTATCTGATCACAGCGCATTTAAGCAGAAGCATTTTTCGGCGATAAAATAAGTTCTCCAGCTTTGGAAAATACGAATAAATTTGCCGGATCAAGGTAAAACATGATCTTTGAACCAATTTTTTTTGAATATACACCCAGTTCCTGAACAACAAGTTTTGTTCCGGTATAATTCACATGAAAAAATGTTTCAGATCCGTTTATTTCCGCCAGATCAAGAGTTGCTTCTATTGCAATATCAGTTTCATTTTGGGGATTTAAATGCAGGTGATTGGAACGAATACCCACAATATAATTTCCGGAGGTCAATGATTTCATATGCATAGTCAAAGGTATGGTTACATCATGACCCAGGTGGAACCCAGGCCCTTCAACATTGCAATCAATCAAATTAATGGGGGGGTCACTGAAAACTTCAGCAACTTTGATTGTAGCTGGTTTATGAAAGACTTCAGAAGTTATGCCGGTTTGATGAACCCTTCCTTCATCAAGAACAACAATATTGCCCCCTAGTTTCAATGCCTCTGCAGGTTCGGTTGAAGTATACACGACAATGGCATTCCTTTGGGCAAAGATTTCCTGAAGGTCAATCTGGAGTTCCTCACGAAGCTTATAATCAAGATTGACCAATGGTTCATCAAGCAGAAGAAGGTTTGTGTCTTTGACCAGAGCCCTGGCAATGGCGCACCGCTGCTGCTGGCCGCCGGACAGCTCAATGGGCATTCTATCCAGCATATCATCAAGATGGAGCATGGCAGCTGCTTCTTTAACCCGGTCTTCTATTACATTTTTTGCCATCCCGGCTACTTTTAATGGAGAGGCAATATTGTCAAAAACAGTAAAGGAAGGATAATTAATAAATTGCTGATAAACCATGGAAATGTTGCGTTTACGAACAGATACCCCGGTAACATCCTTGCCGTCCACAAATATCTTACCTTTGGAAGGGCGGTCCAATCCAGCCAGGATTCTTAAGAGGGAGGTTTTACCGGCCAAAGTTCTGCCAAGAAAGATATTTATAGACCCGGAATCAAACTCAAGAGAGATGTCTTCTAAATATGTTTCATCACCAACACGCAAACTAATATTTTCAATTGAAATACTCATATTGAACTCCGAACAAACTTGATCCAGAAAATTACAAATGCAAGAATGAGATTGGGGCTTTAAAAACAAAAAAATTATCAACCCAACCCGTGAGCTAACTTATTTCATTTGTTATAACAAACTTTCTTAGACAAACCTTTAGTATCGATTAAAATTATGAATACCATTTGTCAATTTATGTTTATTATCGGCTCTACCATTTATTCATTATATCATCAAGAAAAAAACAAGAAAATTAACTCACATAAAATATGACCATCAATGGGTAAGACCTTTGAAAATATTTCCAAGCTCTTTTTCCAGGATTTGTTTTAACAGGTCCTCTGGTTGTTTCCCCCACCAATAATATTGACATGGATATGCAGGACATTAAAGAATTTTACAGGGACAAACCTGGAAAGCATCCCAAGTACGGCACAGCATAAATTTAATCTAACCCAGATAATCCAGCAATATATTGTTTAATTCTTCCAAGTGGCCAGAATAAAAATGTTCACATCCCTTAATTACTTCAAACCGGGGTTGGATCTGCCATTTATTGATTGCAGCCTGTATCATATCCGGGGGTGCAATTTCATCATTGGCACCGGTGAGTATAAGGCCGGTGGAAGGCATTGAATACACGTCTTCAAAGGACATGAATCCCATTGGAGGAGAAACCATGATATGATCTGTTACCCTGTATCCGGATGCAATAACAGATGCATTCATTCGTGCTCCAAAGGAATACCCCACAAGCCAGAGATCTGAAAAACCTGATTCTTCTAAATAGGCCAGGGCAGCCCTGACATCATCCTGTTCTCCACTGCCATTGTCAAACATACCAGAACTTCCTGCTGTCCCCCGGAAATTAAACCGGAGCGTTGTAAACCCTTTTTCACAAAAACTCTGGACAATCTGTCCCACAACAGGATTATCCATATTTCCTCCGTAAAGAGGATGGGGATGGGTCACCAACACAGCCCTGGTTGAAGAATTTTTGTCCAACATCCCTTCAAGTCTGATATTGTCACAATGAATGATGACAGATTTTTCCATTTACTTTATCCTGATTTCTTTATCCTGATTTCCTGGTCCTGATTTTTTTTATTCCTGGACCTTGATCCTGGTTTCTATTTTTTTGCGTTTTTTAAGGATGCTTTAACAAACTCCCTGAAAAGGGGATGGGGATTATTGGGTTTGGATTTAAACTCTGGATGGAATTGGCATCCTAAATACCAGGGGTGATCCTTAAACTCTACAATTTCAACCAGTTCATGATCCGGGGATGTTCCACTGATAGTTAAACCTGCTTTCTCAAGACGTTCAATGTACTCATTATTGAACTCAAACCTGTGGCGATGACGCTCTGAAATGTTTTCTGTCTTATAGGCTTCCATGGCAAAGGTATCTGGCTTCAAAAGACATGGGTAAGCCCCCAGCCTCATGGTACCACCCTTATCTGACTCTTCATCCCTTTTCTCAACCTTCCTGGTCTGCTCATCATACCATTCCTTCATCAAATAGATCACAGGAAAAGGTGTATAAGGGTCAAACTCTTCACCATTGGCATCTTCCATTCCAGCCAGGTTTCGAGCCACCTCAATCACAGCCATGTGCATACCAAGACAGATACCAAAATAGGGTACTTTGTTCTCCCTGGCATATCTGGCAGCCAGGATTTTGCCCTCAATCCCCCTGGACCCGAATCCTCCTGGAACAAGTATACCGTCATTGGCTGATAATTTTTCCTCCAGATTTTCTTCCGTAAGGGAGCTGGAATCAACGAATTGAAGATTCACCCTGGTATCATTAAAAATACCCCCATGGGAAAGGGCCTCATTCAAACTTTTATAGCTTTCAGTCAAATCAACATATTTTCCCACAATGGCAATGGTAACAGAAAATCTTGGACTTCTGAGTTTCTCAACCATTTCCCGCCAGTCATCCAAACGGGGAGCCCTTGCCCATACATTCAATTTTTTTAATATTTTATCCCCAAGGCCTTCTTTATTATAAACCAGAGGCACTTCATAGATGCAGTCCACATCCTTTGCCGTAAAAACTGCATCTGCATCCACATTACAAAACAGGGAAATTTTATCCTTAATTTCCTGGGACAGGTAGGATTCTGTCCGGCAAAGCAGGATATCAGGCTGGATTCCTATACTTCTCAATTCCTTTACACTGTGCTGGGTGGGTTTTGTTTTAACCTCACAGGCAGTCTTGATATAGGGAACCAGGGTCAAATGGATATAGATCACATTGGATGGACCTGCATCTGCCTTGAATTGACGTATTGCCTCAAGAAAGGGCAAAGACTCAATATCTCCAATGGTCCCGCCGATTTCGACAATCACCACATCAGCATCATTGGACACAAGTGCGATGCTTTTTTTTATTTCATCGGTAATATGGGGTATGACCTGAACAGTGCCTCCCAGGTATTCCCCTCTACGTTCTTTTGTAATGACCTGGTCATAAATTTTACCCGTGGTAAAATTATTATTTTTCCCCAGTTTGGCATGGGTAAAGCGTTCATAATGGCCCAAATCAAGATCTGTTTCCGCACCATCATCCGTTACAAAAACTTCCCCATGCTGAAAGGGATTCATTGTTCCTGGATCGACATTTATGTAAGGGTCCAGTTTTTGTATGGTTACAGAAAGGCCTCGACTCTCCAGAAGCATTCCAATGGAAGCAGAGGCAAGTCCTTTGCCCAAAGATGATAATACGCCACCGGTAACAAAAATGTATTTGGTATTTTCAGCCATTAATTCCTCACTTGTTTTAAATTAGTGCGCTATTACGCAGCTTTTAGCATTTAGCTAACAGCTATACTATTAAATTATTCATACAATTTTCTAAAATTTTCTATCTGTTTTTCAAGTTCATCAATTTCACCCGAGGCCTTTTGGTCCTCATATCTATCCTTTCCAGGATATCGCTGCTGGATATAATCCACATCAAAAAGTTCAGGTGAGAATGTTGATTTCAGTTCAAATCCCTGGACCTCAATATCAACAAACAATTGATCGTCAACAAAAATTCTAATCTCCATGGGATACCATGTTTTACTGACCCGCTGCCAGTTTTTATAATGAAATGCAATGGTCCATGTATTTTTCTTAATCACATATAGAACAGGAAAAAAACTGTCCTTTTCAATCCAGAGACCCTGAAATTTTTTTGGATCTCCAGCAGGAGGATGCCCAATAAAATAACAGATCTTGTTATCCAGCCTCTGGAAGGTTACCTTTTCCGTATCCACGCCCGCCAGGACAAGTTGACGCAAAAGGGATTCATGGTCCCTGTAGAGAAGAATATCCGTATAAAAATCCACGGGAGATTTTTCCAGGGCAACAGCAACTCCATCTGATATCTTTATAAATCGGGAATCAGACTCAACATAAAACCTGGACAACTTGTTTGAAAGGATTTCAGACCGAAGCCTGCCAGGAAAATCATAGACCAGTTTTTCATCCAGCTCTATTGTCCTGGTTTCAGTTTGAATCCCTTGTTCACCAAGTGCCAAAGAGTCTATTACCTTACGGACCTGGTAAACCTCAAGCCCCACAGGTTCTTTGATTTTCTGATTCACCAGATGCAACAGGTGGGGCGTTTGTGGAACAAAGGCCAGGGCACTTCCTGTGAACAATATACAAAATACTGCCAGGAAAAAAATTAACGCTGTTTTGTTTTTCATAAAATCAAGGCTGTACAAAAAGGTCTTCAGGAAAAGACGCAGAATCACCCAGTTCTTCCTCAATACGTATCAATTGGTTATATTTTGAAACCCTGTCGCTACGTGACATGGATCCAGTCTTGATCTGCCCGGAATTAATTCCCACAGCCAGGTCTGCTATAAAGGTGTCTTCGGTTTCACCGGACCTGTGGGAAACAACCGTGGTATAACCTGAATCCTTGGCCATCTGAATGGTATCAAGGGTTTCAGTAACCGTGCCAATCTGGTTGAGTTTAATAAGAATTGAGTTACCAATTCCCCTTTCAATACCCTTTTTAAAAATATCCGGGTTGGTTACAAATATATCATCACCCACTACCTGTATGGAGTTTCCCATCCTCTGGGTCATGATTTCCCAGGAGTCCCAGTCACCTTCTGCAAGACCATCCTCTATGGAATACAGAGGATATTTTTCAACAAGATTCTCATAATAATCTATCAGATCTGTTGCAGACATCTCTTTGCCCTCTGACTGAAACAAATATTTCCCGTCTCTATAGAATTCAGAAGCCGCTGCATCCAAGGCGATACCGATATCCTTGCCAGGTCTGTACCCGGCAGACTCAATGGCATTGATGATGTACTCAAGAGCCTGTTCATTGGATTTCAGATTCGGGGCAAATCCTCCTTCATCCCCAACGGCTGTGTTCAACCCTTCACTCTTGAGAATTTTTTTCAGGGTGTGAAAGGTTTCAGCACCCATGCGAACCGCTTCAGCAATGGAATCAGTGCCAAAGGGAAGAATCATGAACTCCTGGATATCCAGGTTGTTGGCAGCATGGGCCCCTCCGTTTATAATGTTCATCATGGGCACGGGAAGGACCCTGGCATTAATGCCTCCAAGATGTCTGTATAAAGGCACTTCACAGGCTTCTGCAGCAGCTCTGGCCGCTGCCATTGATACACCTAGAATAGCATTGGCTCCCAGTCTTGACTTATTATCAGTTCCGTCAATATCCAACATGGTCCGGTCAAGCCCTGCCTGGTCCATGGCATCATAACCAATGATTTCAGGAGCAATCACCTCATTTACATTGGCAACGGCATTGAGAACCCCTTTGCCCATAAAACGGTTCTCAGCATTGTCCCGAAGTTCCAGAGCCTCTCTTGTACCGGTGGAAGCGCCTGAAGGAACTGCTGCCCTGCCCTGGGCACCACATGCCAGAATCACATCCACTTCTACCGTTGGATTTCCCCTGGAGTCCATTATTTCCCTCGCTCTGACATCAATCAATTCTGTCATTTTTACCCCCTGCCATATTTAAATATTATTAACCTGTATACCTGTGATTTTTTCTGCACCATTAATAACAATATCCTTTCCCACATTCAAGAACTAATCGAAATTTATTTCATTGAATCCATATCTTTATGAAGACCTTTTTACTAATTGCTTTTTCCCTAATCTTGACAAACAAAAATCAGTCTTATAAGTACCAATGTTGAGGTGGTTTTATATTTATTTAAACAGTTTAAGGAGTTACAATGAACATTCTTTTTTTTGGACCCAATGGCAGTGGCAAAGGAACCCAGGGCACCATCCTGAAAGACAGATATAATATCGCACATATAGAGTCTGGCGGCATATTCCGTGAAAATATCAAGGGTGGAACAGAACTGGGCAAAAAAGCCAAAGAATATATTGACAAAGGGGACCTGGTACCAGATGAAATTACCATCCCCATGGTTCTTGACAGGCTCCAGCAGGATGACTGCAAAAAGGGATGGCTTTTGGACGGTTTTCCCAGGAATAAAATCCAGGCTGAGAAACTTCATGCCTCCCTTGAAAAAGCAGGCATGAAACTCAATTATGTAATTGAGATGCTGCTTGACCGTGAAATTGCTAAAAACAGAATCATGGGCCGACGTCTATGCGAAAATAACAATAATCACCCAAATAATATTTTCATTGAAGCCATCAAACCAGATGGAGACAAATGCCAGGTTTGCGGTGGAGCCCTGAGCGCCCGGGATGATGACCAGGATGAGGCTGCCATTGATAAACGTCATTCCATTTATTATGACACAGAAACAGGAACCCTTGCTTCTGCATATTTTTTCAAGGATATTGCCCAGAAGGATAATTCCGTTAAATATTTCACCCTGGCCGGTGAAAAGGATCTTAAATCTGTTACAGAAGAGCTGATCTCAAAATTGTAAGAAAACAGTATAACTGGTATTTAAACCTTGCCCGGCTTTGTTTTTTGCTTGCTTTTATCTTTTGATTTTGCTAAATAGCCAGGTTATAAATATTGCATATTTAAATCCATGATGAAAGGGGCGATGCCTTTTGAAAGAAATTACAGTCACGGTTATTGACAATGATGTTGAAAAAGCTTTAAGAATACTGAAGAAAAAGATCCAGAATGACGGACTTTTCAAACGTCTTAAAGTAAAAAAACATTATGAGAAACCATGTCAGTTTAGAAGACGTAAGATGAGAGAAGCAATGAGAAGACAAAGAATTGCAGCCTCAAGAACTCGCAGAAGAAGTAGTTAAACCGTTAAAAATCTGCCCGGTATTTCCTATGACGCATCAAGAATACCGGGCTTTTTTTATTTTCAGGGTAAAAAAAATTTGGGAAAATGAAAAAAACATCCTACCAGGAATGCCTTGATCAAATCTACAAACTTGGTCGTTTCGGCATCAAACTTGAATTAAAAACAATTCAAAACATTCTCAAAGGCCTGAACAACCCCCAGGAAAATTACGACACCATCCATGTTGCCGGAACCAACGGCAAAGGCTCCACTGCTACCTATATGGAGTCCATATTGCGTAAGGCTGGATTTAAAACAGGTATTTATACCTCTCCCCATCTGGTTAAATTCAATGAAAGAATCTGTGTCAATGGAAGGCAGATCCCCGATGAAGAGGTTGTAAAAGCCTATGAAGCAGTTCATGCTGTGGATGTGGGAGAAAGAAAAGCCACATTTTTTGAAATTACAACGGCCATGGCTTTTCATTATTTTTCCCAGGAAAATGTAGACTGGGCAGTGATCGAAACCGGCATGGGCGGACGGTTTGACGCCACGAATATTATCAAGCCCCAGGTCAGTGTCATTACCAATCTTTCCCTGGAGCATACTGATTATCTTGGCTCCACCATAAAAGATCTGGCAAGAGAAAAAGGCGGGATCATCAAAGAGAACACCCCTTTGGTAACAGGAGTATCCCAGCCATCCTGCCTTGAAATTCTCAGACAGATTGCAGGAGACAGGTCTGCCCCTTTCCATCAGTACAAACATGATTTTTCAATGCGGAAAAATCCTGGAAAACCAAGTTATACTTATCAAGGCCTGTTTCAAACCATAAAAGGGATTGTCAAGCCTTTGCCCGGGGATCACCAGAAAGAAAATTTAAGCCTGGCCCTGGCTGCCAGTGAGCTTGTATTTGAAAAATATAAAGCCAGAAACCCTATCCCTATATACGATTTATCACCCAACCTTGTTAAAGAGGGGCTTTCCAGTGCAAAATGGCCGGGCCGGCTTGAGATTATAATGGAAAAACCTTTAATCATACTGGACGGTGCACACAACCTCAAGGCCGCCCAGGTTCTGGGCAAACATTTATCCAGAAATATGGCTGATAAAAAACTGACCCTTGTGGTGGGAATCCTTGATGACAAGCCCTATGAAAAAATGCTCAAGCATCTGGTTCCCTGCGCCCAAAGAGTAATTATCACAAAAGCTAAGATTGACCGCAGCCTTGAAACAGATGTTTTAAAGGCAGCTGTGGGAAAAATCACAAATAAAAAAATTGAAGTCATTGAAGATGTGCCCATGGCTGTAAGCCATGCAATTTCAACATGTTCTGAAGATGATGCCATTTGCATTGCAGGCTCTTTATACGTGGCTGGTGAAGCAAAAGAAAAATTTGATATGGATTTTATTTGATAACGTGGTATAAGAACATTTGGATTCCATGCGCCCGTAGTCCAGTGGATAAGACGTCAGCCTCCGAAGCTGAAAATCGCTGGTTCGATTCCAGCCGGGCGTACCAAACTTCATTTCCCCTTTATTCCAAATACTTTATTGTCAATGAATTCATATTATAAAACCGGCTTAAAAATAGGGCTGATTTCCTATAGAAGCAATCCCCATTGCGGAGGCCAGGGAGTTTATGTCCGGCACCTGAGCCATGGGCTTTCCGATCTGGGCCATAGAGTTGAAGTCATTGCAGGCCCACCCGATCCCCTGGTCAATGGCAAAGAAATTCTGACCATGCTGGAAACCCTGGATCTATATAATCCAGACAGTCTTTTTCGAACCCCAAGCATAAATGAACTTAAAGATCCCATCAACCTCCTTGAATGGCTGGATGTCTCTACAATGGGATATCCAGAGCCCATGACCTTTGGAATGAGGGCCAGACGATACCTGAAAGGCCGTGAAAATCACTTTGATATCATCCATGACAACCAAAGCCTTTCCTATGCCCTGCTTTCCCTGCAGAAAAGACTGCCAGTGACCGCAACCATCCACCACCCCATGACCGTGGACCGACGCCTTGCGATCCAGAGCACCAGGTCCTTTTTAAAAAAAATAAAAGCCATAAGATGGTATTCATTTATTTCAATGCAAAAACAGGTGGCCAGAAGGCTAAAGACTATCATTACCGTATCAGACAGTTCTAAAAAAGATGTTGCAAAAGAGTTCAAAATTCCAGAATCAAAATTCAAAACCATTCCCAATGGTATTGATACTGAAAATTTTTATCCCCTGGATCATGTTAAAAAAATTCCCGGACGGATTATTGTTACCAATAGTGCAGATACTCCTCTAAAAGGTTTGTACCACCTCTTATCTGCCCTGGAAAATATTCTCAAAAAAGGCAAAGCCAGCTTGACTATTATTGGAACCCCCAAAAAAAACGGGGGCATTGAAAAACTTGTTAAAAACCTTGGTCTTGGTGATCATATTGAATTTACAGGCCGTATTGACCATAATCGGTTTGTCAGGGAATATGCAAAGGCATGTATTGCTGTTGTTCCCTCCATGTACGAAGGATTTGGTCTGCCCGTTGGAGAGGCCATGGCATGTAGGATACCTGTAATCGCCACCACTGGAGGGGCTCTTCCCGAAGTAGCAGGTAATGCTGCCAAACTTGTCCCGCCCGGGGATGCAAAGGCTTTGAAAAAAGCGATTATTGAACTTTTAGAAGATCCTGTGCGGCGGGAAATGCTTGCCCAAAAAGGATATGACCGGGTAATGTCTGAATTTACCTGGGAAAAAACAGCCATTAAAACTGCAGAAGCCTATAAAGAAATTATCCATGATTACCATTGATTTCAGCCGGATTGGCATCACCTCCAATGACAGAATACTGGACATAGGCTGCGGAGAGGGCCGGCATACCATCCGGGCCTGCCAGGAAAAAGGCATTATCTGCACTGGTGGTGATTTTGGATTTGACAATCTTGTTCAAACCCGGGAAAAACTTACATTTCACGATCAGATAAATGATCTTTCCTGCAGGGACTGGAATCTGTCCGCCATGGATATTACCCACCTGCCTTTTCCAGACCATTGCTTTGATATTGTAATCTGCTCTGAGGTATTGGAACATATTCCAGATCATTTAAAGGCAATGGCAGAACTGGTCAGAATTCTGTGCCCGGGAAAAATCCTGGCCATCAGTGTGCCCAGATTTGTACCTGAAAAAATCTGCTGGCTCCTGTCTGATGAATATTTTAATGCCGACATGGGTCATGTCAGAATTTACAAAAAAAAAGACCTGATCAAAAAAATTGAAGCCCTGGGACCTGTTTATCTGCATTCCCATTTTGCCCACAGCATCCACACACCCTATTGGTGGCTCAAATGTCTTGTTGGACCCAACCGAACAGACGTCTCCCTAGTAAACCTCTATCATAAACTCCTGGTATGGGATTTGATGAAAAAACCAAAAATTACTGGATTTATAGACAAACTCTTCAATCCCCTGCTGGGCAAAAGCCTGGTCCTGTATTTTAGAAAGCCCCTAAATGGATAAGGCCTGATTCCGTAAGATCTCAAAAAGTCGGTGGTTAGAAAATGAATGGTCAGGTATTTTCTTCACTCATTTTCAAAGCCAATATTTTCCATTGTGGAGGAATTTTTTGTTTATCGTATTCTGCCTGTCCTGGATTATAAGCAATGACAAATCAACGTCTGCCACTGCCTTCACCAACAAAGACCTCCTTGATATAAAAATTTTCTCTAAGTACTTTCAATTGCCCGCCCCGGTTCAGGGCCTCTTTATTATAAGAATGATGAAATCTTTGGAGCAGGTGAATCCTGAGTAAAAAAAAGAAAATCACGGGGCAGGCATCCTGCCCCGTGAATAAATAAACCAATAAAAATCTTGACTAATATCTGTATAAATCTGATTTAAAAGGACCGTTCACCGGGATTCCAAGATAGTCGGATTGTTCCTGGGTCATCTTTGTCAGGGTGACTGAAAGATTTTTCAAGTGCAGCCTGGCAACTTCTTCATCCAGTTCCTTGGGCAGGGTATATACCTTATTCTCCAGGTCCTCCTTGGCCAGTTTGATCTGGGCCAGGGTCTGATTGGAAAAGCTGTTGCTCATGACAAAGCTTGGATGGCCTGTTGCACAGCCAAGGTTTACCAGGCGGCCTTCTGCAAGAACAATTATGGAGCGGCCGGATTTAAGGGTCCATTTGTCCACCTGGGGTTTGATACTGGTTTTTACGGCCGTAGAACTATTGTCCAGGTAGCTCATTTCGATTTCATTGTCAAAATGGCCGATATTGCAGATAATGGACTCATCCTTCATCTGTTCAATGTGCTCACCCTTGATAACATGGTAATTTCCTGTGGCTGTCACGAAAATATCACCCCTGGGAGCTGCCTGTTCCATGGTCACCACTTCAAACCCTTCCATGGAGGCCTGGAGTGCACAGATGGGATCAATTTCCGTAACCAGGACAATGGCGCCATAGCCTTTCATGGAGGCTGCGCAGCCTTTTCCCACATCTCCATACCCTGCAACAACAACAGTTTTTCCGGCCATCATTACGTCTGTTGCCCGTTTGATTCCATCGGCCAGGGATTCACGGCATCCGTAAAGGTTGTCAAATTTTGATTTGGTAACTGAATCATTGACATTGATGGCCGGAAAAAGAAGTTCATTTTTAGAAGCCAGCTGGTAAAGTCTGTGAACACCAGTGGTAGTTTCTTCGGAAACCCCCCTGATATTCTTGGCGACCTTTGTCCATTTCTGGGTATCTTCCCCATAACTGACCCTGAGGCGGTCCAGGAGGCATTTTTCATCCTGGCTGTGGGTTTCAGAATCAAGTATTGAGGGATCCTTTTCCACTTTTACGCCCTGGTGAACAAAAAGGGTGGCATCACCCCCATCATCCACAATGAGATCCGGGCCGGAACCGTCTGGCCAGAGCAGGGCCTGCTCAGTGCACCACCAGAACTCTTCAAGGGTTTCACCCTTCCAGGCAAAGACCGCAGCCGAACCCTTTTCAGCAATGGCGGCAGCTGCATGGTCCTGGGTGGAAAAAATATTGCAGGTGGCCCATCTTATGTCTGCACCCAGTTCGTACAAGGTGTCTATGAGCATGGCAGTCTGGATAGTCATATGAAGACTGCCCATTATTTTCAGTCCCTTGAGGGGCTTTTCCTTGCCATACTTCTCGCGGATTGCCATGAGACCAGGCATCTCCTTTTCAGACAATTGCATATCCTTATGACCTTCCTGGGAAAGTTCAATATCTTTGACCTTGTATTTTAAATCCAGGTTAAGATCAATATAGGATGGGTCTTTGGTTGATTTCAGCATACTTACTCCTTAAATTTTTTATAATCCAGCCAGATTTCTTATCTTATCTGCCTTGATGGTTCTTTCCCAGTAAAAATCAGGATCTTTTCTGCCAAAATGGCCATAGGAAGAAGTTTTCCGATAAATGGGACGTAGAAGATCCAGCTCCTGGATAATGGCAGCCGGCCTCAGGTCAAAGACTTCCCTGACAATTTCAATGGCCCTTGCTTCGGAAATTTTACCGGTTCCCATGAAATCCACCAGCAGGGAGACAGGTTCAGCCACACCAATGGCGTAGGCCACCTGAATTTCGCACTTATCTGCAAGGCCTGCGGCAACCATATTTTTCGCCACATATCGTCCCATATAGGAGGCGCTTCTGTCCACCTTGGAGGGATCCTTGCCTGAAAAACAACCTCCCCCATGACTTCCCTGTCCACCATAGGTGTCCACTATAATTTTACGACCTGTCACACCGCAGTCTCCCATGGGGCCGCCCACAACAAAACGGCCTGTGGGATTAACAAAAAACCTGGTATCCCCGTCCATCATATCCTGGGGGATAACTTTCTTAATGACCTCGGTAACAACAGCAGTCTTCAGGTCATCATAGGACACATCAGGGGAATGCTGGGTAGAAACAACAATGGTATCAATCCTTTTGGGTCTTCCATCTACATATTCAACAGTTACCTGGGATTTGCCATCGGGTCTTAAAAAATCAAGGGCGCCGTTTTTCCGGACCTGGGAAAGGCGTCTGGTTAATTTATGGGCATAGAGAAGGGGCATGGGCATAAGTTCTTTTGTTTCATTGGTTGCAAAGCCAAACATAAGCCCCTGGTCCCCTGCACCCTGTTCTTTATAGAGCCCTGCACCCTCATCAACACCCTGGGCAATATCAGCGGACTGCTGGTCGATACTGGTAATGACAGAACAGGTCTGCCAGTCAAAACCCATATTGGAAGAATTATATCCAATGTCTTTGATTGTATTTCGAACTACCTGGGGGATATCCACATAGCAGTCTGTTGTTATTTCACCGGCAACCATGGCAAGGCCTGTTGTCACCAAAGTTTCACAGGCAACCCTGCATTTTTTGTCTTCAGCCATGATGGCATCCAGAATGCTGTCGGAAATAGCATCTGCTACTTTATCGGGATGACCCTCTGTCACAGATTCCGATGTAAACAGGGAAGATTTTTTTTCTGACATTCCAAACTCCTTTTATGATAATTATATATACATTTTACATTCAAAATCATACTAATTTTGAGCATCATTAATAAATTTTTATTGCACATTTGTCAATGGCAGGATAAAAATATATCAAGATATGTTCATATTCATATAAACATGGCAGAATTTCCTTGACAATTGAATGGCAGCTTTTATGATTTGTTTACTATAATAATCAGCTTCAAGGGCTGAAAAATATTTTTTGGAGAAAAATAATGGCAAAAACTAAAAGAATTACTGGAATCGGCTCTGCATTGGTGGATGTACTGATCAATGAGACTGACCTGTTTTTAAAAGACCTTGGAAAAGAAAAAGGAGGAATGACCCTGGTGGAGGACCAGGACATAGAATCGATTTTATCCAGAACTGCCCAGACCCCGATCATTGTTCCCGGAGGTGCTGCCTGCAACACCATTGTTGGGGTGGGCAACCTGGGGGGTGATGCAAGGTTCATTGGAAGACGGGGGGATGATACCTATGGTAAGACCTTTGAATCCCAGATTGTTTCCTGCCATGTGGAGCCTCGACTTTCCGTCTCCACCTCTCCTACAGGCAAAGTCCTGTCCGTGGTCACCCCGGATGCCCAGCGCTCCATGTTTACTTTTCTGGGAGCATCCACTGAAATGGACCCAGAAAATATCAACCCGACATTATTCCAGGACACAGCCATCAGCATGATAGAAGGATATCTCCTGTTCAACCCTGACCTTATGATGGCCTCGGTAAAGGCAGCCAGGAAAGCAGGCTCCCTCATAGCCCTGGACCTTGCCAGCTTTGAGGTGGTAAATGCTTCAAAAGACATTCTATTAAATATTGTAAAAGAATATGTGGATATTCTCATTGCCAATGAAGATGAGGCAAAGGCCTATACCGGATTTGAAGATGAAAACAGAGCTCTGAAAATATTATCTGAACACGTCACCCACGCAGTATTAAAACTGGGCAGCAAAGGCAGCCTTGTCTCTTTTAAGGGCGAGGTTACCAAAATTGAGCCTGTGTCCGGAAATAAACCCAGAGACACAACAGGTTCCGGGGATCTCTGGGCGGCTGGATTTTTATTTGGCATAGCCAATGGCTTTTCCATTGAAAAAAGCGGACATCTGGGATCTGCCTGCGGGTATGAAGTCTGTCAGGTCATGGGAGCCCAGATTCCCGGGGAGGCATGGCAAAGGATACGAACCCTGATTTAAATTTCCCTGGTTTTAAATCCTATTCTTTAAATACGATCCCAAAGACATCCTTGTATTTTTTAGCAAAATGAAATTTAATGTCTTCCTTGATATGCTCGGGAAGTTTTTTAAAATCGCTCATACAAGCCTCGGGCAGTATAATCTCATTAATCCCTAGGCGCCGGGCAGCAATGATTTTTTCCTTTATTCCGCCCACGGGAAGCACCTCTCCTGTAAGAGTCATTTCTCCGGTCATGGCAAGGGGCCTCTGTATGGCCTTTCCCAGGGCCATGGATACCAGTGCCGTGGCTATGGTCACCCCGGCACTGGGGCCGTCCTTGGGAGTTGCCCCCTCGGGCACATGGATGTGGATAAAAGAGGAATCAAAATAATCTTCTTCAATTCCAAAGGCTTTACAGCTTGACCTGACATGGGACAGGGCAATGGCGGCAGATTCCTGCATTACCTCCCCCAGCTTTCCTGTGAGCTTGAACCCGGGATTTTTTCCGTGAACCTTTATGGCCTCAATGGAAAGGGTGGCACCCCCCATCTGGGTCCAGGCAAGCCCTGTTACAATACCCACCCCTTTCATCTGTTTCTCTTTTTTAAAGACAGGAGGTCCCAGATATTTTTCCAGGGATTTAATATTGATCATGATTTTTTTCTTTTTTTCCTTTAAAATGGTAACAATACTCTTCCGGATAATCTTGTTAAGCTTCTTTTCAAGGTTCCTGACCCCGGCTTCCCTGGCATAGCCATCAATGAGGTGGCGGATGGTGGGATCGGTAATGGTAATTATGGTTGAGGTCAGTTTATTCCTCTTTAATAATCTGGGCCAGAGGTGCTTTCTGGCAATTTCCATTTTTTCTGCTGTAATATATCCGGAAAGATTTATCCTGTCCATGCGGTCCAGAAGAGGCCCGGGAATGGTATCCAGAGTATTTGCCGTACAGATGAACAGCACCTTGGACAAATCAATTCGAAGATCCATGTAATGATCCAGGAATTCAGCATTCTGTTCCGGGTCCAGAACTTCCAGCAGGGCTGAGGCCGGGTCTCCCTGGTAGGAGGCACCGATCTTGTCAACCTCGTCCAGCATTATCACAGGATTTGCCACCTGGGTATCCTTGAGGGCCTGGACCATTTTTCCCGGCAATGCACCCACATAGGTTCTCCGATGACCCTTGATTTCTGCTTCATCCCTCATGCCGCCCAGACTGAATCTATAAAATTTCCTGCCCAGGGCTTCTGCAATGGATTTTCCTATGGAAGTTTTCCCCACACCAGGAGGCCCGACAAACAGGATAATAGACCCGGATATATCTTTTTTATAAACCCCTGCTGCAAAAAACTCAATGATCCGTTCCTTGACATCTGAAAGCCCTGCATGATCCCGCTCAAGGACTTCTTCGGCTCTTGAAATATCAATATTATCTTCAGAGTGCACTCCCCAGGGAAATGAAGTGACCCAGTCCAGATAATTCCTGGTCACCCCGTATTCAGAAGACCCGGTTTCCAATACAGATAATTTTTCAATCTCTTCTTTAAAGCGTTTAATAACATGTTCAGGAGGACTCAGCTTTTTAAATTTTTCCCTGAACCTGTCAACATCGGAAGTTTTGTCATCCTTTTGCATGCCCAATTCCTTTTGAATAGCCTTGAGCTGCTCTTTCAGAAAAAACTTGCGCTTGCTCTCATCCACCTGGGTGTTGAGATCTTTCTGGATCTTGGTCTGGAGTTTGGCAATCTCTATCTCTTTCTGGAGCAGCATGAGCACTTTTTTCATCCGCTCCATTATTGATTCATTTTCCAGAATTTCCTGGAGAGCATCCCCGGAAGCAGTGGTGATGCCTGCGGCAAAATCTGTCAAAGGAGAAGGCTGGTCAGGGCTGAATCGTCCCAGATACTGCTTAAGCTCCTCTGAATACAAAGGATTTAAAGATAAAAGCTGTTTAATGGAACTGATAATGGAGATGGCATATGCCTTTAATTTGTCTTCATTTTCTTCCATTTTTTCAAAATATTCCACCTGGACCACAAAGGGAGGTTTGTCAGAAAGAAATTTTTTAATTTTAAACCGCTCAAGCCCCTGGGCAATAAACTGAAGGTTACCCTCCACATCCACAATGTTCAGCATTCTGACCACACATCCAACCTTGGGGAAATCCTCCTTATATACATATTTCCCCTTTATCTCTTTTAAATAAGACAGGCCCAGAAGATTTTTTGAATTGTTTGATGCTTTTACCAGGGTTTTTTCCCAGCGTTTTTTACTGACAATCAAAGGTTGAACCTGGGCAGGCATATGGGGTCTGCCAGTAATGGGAATCAAATATAGGATATCTGGTTTGGTACTTTGCTGTACCAGGCCGCTTTGGGTTTTTTCTTCATCATCATTTACTATTTCAGGCGTAATGGGTCTGGTCTCGTCGGTCATATGTCACCTCAAAAGTTAGAATTTTGGTTATGGGTACGACGCTTGGCATTGAACTTTAAAATTATCCATATAGTATAATTATATTTTCCATTCTGACAACATAAAACATTATACCAAAATATAAAAATGGTAAAACCCATACCATGGGAAAGCATTTAAATGTACTTCCCCAATAATATGGATCTTGCCAGCCTAATTATTTATTTATAATTTTAAAAGGCTGATTCTGGCTGCAATGGCCTTTTCTTTCCCTGGCAAGACAGCCACTGCTGCAATTACATCCCCCCTGCCCCCTGTAGATTTTGATAAAGCTTCTAATGCAAAAGATTAATGCCCCAGCCACGATAATTCCCACAAGTATGTTATCCATTTTCTTTTCTCCCCATATCAGGACATGATCAAAGAACCGACCTGATAAACCGCCACTGACAATCCAAAGGCCAGGGCTGTGTTAAAGACCACTGAAAAGGCCGCCCACTTCCATGATCCTGCTTCCTTTGCAATACAGACCACTGTAACAAAACAAGGGGCATAAAAAATGGTAAACATCATCAGGCTCAAGGCAGTCAGAGGCCCCCAGCCGTCTGCTGTCCTGAGACGATCTGAAAGGGACGCTGTCTCTTCCGGATCAACCTCACCAAGGGAATAGGCTGTTCCCAGGGTTGAGACCACGACTTCTTTGGCGGCAAACCCACCCACAAGGGCAATATTGGTCCGCCAGTCAAACCCGGCAAGCTTTGTAATCCCTTCCAGGGCCACACCAATACGGCCGGCAAAGGAGTTTTTCAATCCTGCCTGGGCCTCATCCTGATCAATCTGGGCAAGGGCCTGTTTTACGGTCTGGGCCTGACCTGACAACCCATCTATTTCAAGGGATTGAATTTCATCCAACACACTGGCAGGCACTGACTGGGCCACAACAGACCTTTTATTCTCAAATTGGGCTTGCCGGGTTTCATCCAGTCCCGGAAATGTCATCATGGCCCAAATCAGAATGGAAATCCCAAGAATTACGGTACCTGCTTTTTTCACATATTGCCAGGTTCTTTCCCAGGTATGAATGAGAAGTCCTTTCAGTGTGGGCAGGCGATAGGGCGGCAACTCCATTACAAAAGGAGTGGCCTCACCTTTAATGATGGTAGATCGTAACAATCTTGCCACCAAAAGGGCGCCTACCCAGGAAACCAAAGTGATACCAAGCATGATTCCAGCCTTATTATCAGCAAAAAATGCTGCAACAAGCAGGACAAATACCGGCAATTTAGCACCGCAGTTCATAAATGGAACGGTTAAAAGGGTGGCAAGCCTTTCCTTGGGAGATTTAAGGGTTCTGGCCGCCATGACACCGGGAACCGCACATCCCCCTGCAATCCCCCCGGATACGATAAAGGCCATCACTGAGCTGCCATGGAGTCCAAATATTCTGAATACCCGATCCAGCATAAATGCCATCCTGGCCAGATATCCGGAATCTTCCAAAAAGGAGATTCCCAGAAACATGAACATGATCAAAGGAACAAATCCCAGAACCCCTCCCACACCGTCTATAATGCCGGAAATCACCAGGGATTTCAAAAGACCGTCGGGCAGTGCGTTCTCGGCGACACCTCCCAGCCAGCCAAAAAATGCTTCAAGCCACCCCATTGGAAGCTCCCCATAGGTAAAGGTAAAATGGTACAGCCCCATGAGAATCGCCACCATGATCACAGGACCTGCAAACCGATTTGTCACCACCTTGTCAATTTTATCAGACTGCTGGAGGCGATTTCTATCATGGGCATAGGTCACCACACCCTGTTTAAGGACCGAATTAATGAATCCGTACCGCTGATCCGCTATCATCCCCTCAGGGTGGGTATCCAGGGTCACGTCCAAATGCCGGGTCACTTTTTCAACGATTGAAAGCAAATCAGATCCAACACCGGGGTTTTCCTTATTTCCAACCTCCATAATCTGCTTGTCTTTTTCAAGATATTTCAGGGCCGTCCACCGGGCCGGATAGGTTTGCGTCAAAAAATTGTCTGAACTTATAATGGCTTCCATTTCATCCAGGGCAGTATCAATATCAGAACCATAGGATATATTTAAGGTCGTCCCCTTTTTTTCCTTGTTTCCGGCAATGGCTGCGGCAATAGTGGTGAGCAATTTTTTCTTGCCTTCCCCGCTTCTGGCAATAGTAGGCACCACCGGGACATTTAAAAGCTGTGACAACTTTTCAATATCAATCCGGATCCCGCGTTTTTTGGCCACATCCATCATATTCAACGCCACACAGACAGGAACCCCCATCTCCATGAACTGAACCGACAAATACAAATTTCTTTCAAGATTGGAGGCATCCACGATATTGACAATCATGGCAGGACGCTCATCCACCAGAAAATCCCTTGCTACAACTTCCTCAAGGGAATAGGCTGTCAAAGAATAGGTTCCTGGAAGGTCAACCACATTGAATTGTCCGGCATTGCTTACGCAAGTTCCCTGTTTTTTTTCAACGGTTACCCCGGGATAATTTCCCACATGCTGTCGGGCGCCGGTCAGTTCATTAAAAAGTGTTGTTTTGCCGGAATTCGGATTCCCGGCCAATGCAATGGCAAGACTCATCTTAATTCACCTCTACTTGAATATAATCGGCTTCGTTGTTGCGAAGTGTCAGTGTAAATCCCATGATCCTTAAAGAGACCGGATCAAACAAAGGGGCTTTCCCCTGTACTTTTATCTCTTTTCCAGGCACAAGGCCCATGTCCCTGATCCGCCTGCCAAGCTCTCCTGTACCCTTAACAGAAATAATAACACCGGTCTGATTCTCCTTCATCTCCCGCAATTTTATTTTCGCCACTTTCTTCCTCCTTAATAGGCATTGATAATTATGTACTGCTCAAAATAAAAAGTTTATTACAACTAACTTTTATCTTTGTCAAGAACATTTCTTCGCTAACAAATTAAATAATTATTTGACTTACTATATAATCACGGTATAAGATTAATCATTAAATCAAATGGAGAATGTACAATGATCAAAGAAAATGAACTTTCCGAAAGCCTTGAAGACTATCTTGAAACCATCCTGGAACTCCAGACAACCAGGACGGTTGCCAGGTCAAAAGATATTGCCGAAAAAATGGACATTAAGAGAGGTTCTGTTACCGGAATGCTCAAAAAACTGGCCGCCAGGGAATTCATCAATTATGAGCCCTATGGATATGTCACACTGACCCTAAAAGGTGA
>JAOZST010000211.1:0-6002 GCA_029939535.1 Desulfobacteraceae bacterium
TCCATTTCAGCAGGACTTGATTATCCCGGGGTTGGCCCCGAGCATTCCCTGCTGAAAGACCTGGAAAGGGCAAGTTATGTTTCCATAACAGACAACCAGGCATTAGAAGCATTTCAAACACTTTGCAGCCTTGAAGGTATTATCCCTGCCCTTGAAAGTTCCCATGCCGTTTATTGTGCCATTGATGAAGCAAAAAAAAGACCTGAAAATGAAATTATTATTGTCAATCTCTCAGGACGCGGTGACAAAGATCTTGAAACTATTTTTTCTGTTTTAGAAATGGATATATAAAAAGGAGACAAAAAATGGATAGAATAATAAATACTTTTGAACAAGTTAAAAAAAAGGGAGAGAGAGCACTTATTGGATTTGTAACGGCAGGTGATCCAGACTTTGATATGTCACTTGAATTAATAAAAAAGATGTGTTCTTCAGGGCTTGATATTTTGGAACTGGGTATACCATTTTCAGATCCAACGGCAGATGGCCCTGTGATTCAAAGATCTTCAGCAAGATCACTTGAAAACGGTGTTAATGTCTCAATCGTTTTGGAAATGGCAACTGAAATTCGTAAAACAACAGAGATACCCATCATTCTTTTCAGCTATTACAATCCAATTTATGCCTATGGGGCTGAAAATTTTTACAATGATTCAGTAAAGGCAGGAGTGGATGGAGTTTTAATTGTAGACTTACCACCGGAGGAATCCCGGGAAATGACATCAAAATGGGCCGGGGATGAGCTTTCTCTTATTAGGCTGATTGCTCCGACTACTCCTTTATCAAGAATGAAAGAAATATCAGATTCTGCTTCAGGCTTTTTATATCTTGTTTCAAAAATCGGGGTAACAGGAAGTAATGGCCTTGATACTTCCAATATTGAAAAATACGTTCATGATCTAAGGTCCGTTACAAATCTACCCATAAGTGTCGGGTTCGGCATATCCACAGCAGAAGACGTTAAGGCTATTTCAAAACTTGCCGACAGCATAGTGATTGGAAGTGCTTTTGAGCAATTAATTGAATCCAGCCTTGAAAATAAAAAACTGCCTATAATTATGGGAAAAAGGGTGAAAGAATATAAGGAAGCGACAAAACTGTGATATAAGAGGCGCATGTTTTTTGATAATCATAAAAGCTAAAACTACAGGGAAATAATCTTGGGATATTTTTAGTTCATCCGATTAACGCGTACTTTTTGTTATGAGATATGTGTGATTATATAAAGGGTTAAATATCCGGTAAAGAACAAAAATGGGGTATCCCATGTATGGGGAGCAAATGTTTCTGCCAATGTCATCACTATTGGTATTACGATAAGTGCACAAATAAATTCCGGATAATGATTTTACAATTGTATTTATCCAAAAGGCACTAATCATAGCTTATTCCCCTTTCTGTGGTTTTCAACAACCCATGCGGGGTGATGCTGTGGGTCACCATGGTATCCGATTCTAAAAGTCGAATCTGAAATTTTATGTTTGGTCAAACGTTTGAATAAAGCCATCATATTTCATTCTTGACGGATGACTGCTTGTTTTCAGTATTGTTTTACCTCTCATGTTTTCAAGAAGATTTAGAACATAGTTTCTCCGTTCGATAAAACCATTATCCTTACCCCAGGCAATCAGGATGATATCTGATTCTTTCAATGCTTCCGATATTGCGGCATTATTCCTGCTACCGATCTGTTCATCTGTTCCAACAAAATTATTGGTTTGAATATAGGCAAATTGATTTACCACGATCAATCGCCCAACTCCTTCAAACTCTTCAAGTCTTTTCTCAAAAACAACTCTTTCTAATATCTGTACAGATTTATCCGCATGTTCGATACCAGCGTAACTGGGATTCTGCATAATGGCACAAACAGTTTTCAGGAATTCATTTGTTGTATCTTTTGTCATTTCAAGTCGGTAGCGAAAATCAGA
The DNA here is from genome assembly GCA_029939535.1 of Desulfobacteraceae bacterium. GTDB lineage: Bacteria > Desulfobacterota > Desulfobacteria > Desulfobacterales > Desulfobacteraceae > NBML01. The sequence goes on from JAOZST010000211.1 coordinate 1,932, forward strand.
ACCATTTTCAGAATCAAAATCAGCTTTCACTGATAAATTGGGTCGATGTAGGAAAGTCTGTTTCATTTCATTCTCTATTATTTTTTGGGATCTTTGTAAATAATATCTAGAATATTGTTACCCATATCAGGTAACTCATCATTGCCCTCATCTATTACCTTGTAGATGGTATTCATTGTTTCAATAAACCCTCTTTCCCGATCAATCGAACAAATATAAGATGAGATCCTATGCCATCCAGGTTTATATCTACCTGCTGAATCTTCAACAACCGTACCACTGAATTTCAGAGGTCCAGGATCAAGCAAAGCACCGGGGAAAGTAGTTAAGAATTCCTCTTTTAAGCCCTCTATATCCGGTAAAGTTAGATGATGAATTTGTCAGTTTCTAATCAACCCACCGTCTTTTTTCATATTGAGTAAATCCCTGGAATTAATTTTTTAGTTATAGTAGCATATTTTTAAAAGTCTTTATCGTATTTAGATGCCAGATATCTATCAAGTCTGGGAAATGAAAGTAATAAGGTAAGTAGAAATAATAAAATCTCCAAATATTGCCGCTAATATCCTTTCTGGTAACGCTATAAATCTATGACCGCAAATGACCGTTGGCATTTATTTTGCTTCTGCTAAGCTGAATAATGCTGCAAATTTTATCGTCAAGTCTTCATCTCTTATTATTTTTTTAATCCCCGGTAATATTTTGTCGTTGTTCTCTGCAGTTTTTGCCATTTCCTGCTGTACCTGACCAGCATCAATTTGTGAAAATCGTTCCGCCAGATTTGAACATCCGTTGAGAATGATTTTCATATATTCGTCTCTTTTTAAATTCTGGACCAGAGGTGTTTCGGCAAGGATTGATTTCAGGACTTTATTCAGCGAAGCCGCACCGGTTTTTTTCCGATTCTGACGTTTTAAATCCCGGAAAAACCTTTCCAGAATATTGTTGGTTCTCTGCGGATGGATATTCCTGACAACTCCATCCGGGCCGACTACTGGTATTGGATCGGCAAATAGTTTTTTCCAGTATTTATCAATCTGGGCAACCATAGTTCTATAGGTTTTTCCCCTGTGTTTATTGCTCAAAAGCCATTTTTTGAATGCAGTCATCTTTTCTTCAATGCTTTTCATGTCCGGGACATCGCCATTATCGTTGAGACCATTTTTACCCTCAGGAAGGGCAATGCGCATGGCGCATCGCAGCTTGTCAAACACTTCTATTTTTGCCTCTAATTTTTGGGCAAGTTCATTGAGTCGATTATCTTCTGCGGTTATTGTGATTGCATTGTATAATTGGATAAAAGGCCTGTTGGTCTTTATAGAATCGTTGAGATTGATTTCCTTAATATGACCCAATAAAATATGAACCTTTTGAATCCGTCGGTAGAAATCAAGGTATGGGTGGTCAAATGGAAACCCATATCCATCAGATTCATTCGGATAATCAAATATCCACTGGATTAATGCATATGCCGTGATCAGGGGGACATTACCAAAATTGCTCGTATGCCACTTCCCACTTTGAAGACTTTCTACGATCTCAGCTATATCATGGCAATCCGGATTGATTTTTTGTTCAAGATATTTGGCTTGCCGTCTCAGTGTTGGACGGACCTTGAGTTTTCGTAGTCGCTTTTGAAGTGTAGTGTAATCCTTTTTTAATAAGTCTTTACCGATATCTCTCAAAAAATGGAAATGGCATATGAAATCAGGCGTATCCGGAAATACTTCTGCCACAGCATTTAAAATTCCTTTGCCCATATCATGCACAAGCGCTTTGGGTTCACCATACTGCTTTTTGATACCCTGGAAAAAAGGAACAAGCTTATCTTTTTTCTCTGAAGAAATCTTGACCGTATCAAGCACCAATTCTGAAAGCCCATCAAGGCCACAAAATAAATTGGGGCTATCACCTTCACAAGTCCCGTCCACATGGAGGATATATCCGCCCCTGCGCATCAAAAATTCTCGCAGAATCTGTTGACTCTGCCTGTGTGCCAAGGCAAGATAGATGATGAACTTGCGCCCCAGATAACTGATTTCCCTCTCGGAGATGGATATATTTCTTGCCGCCAACGCAGCCATGGTTTCTTGATTGCTGCGGCAATGGACAAAAAGTGAATACCCAATTTCAATAATGACATCAAAGCCGAAAGTACCTCCCTTGGGTACGAGGTTTTGAAGCTGTGTGGATTTGAAGATTCCGTGGCCATGGGGACAGTGCAGTATCGTTTGCTTGGCCCAAAAGGCACCGATATCCATGGTGACCACAGACTTTGTCTCCGTTTTCTGAACATGGAGCGTAGAATCACATACAGAACATTTTGAAATCTCTGGGTAAAAATGTATAATCGGTCGTTTCGGGAATAATATGTCGGGTTGAACGGCTCCGGTCAGATTCGCTACAAAGGTTTTCAGCAGTTTCAAGGCCTGAAATCCGGAATTTTTTTTAATAGGCCGTGGTATTCCATGAACCCTTTGATGTCGCTTAATTTGATTCCGTTTTTTTTGATTTCCGACAAGGCTGCAATGTCTTCTGCTGATATGCCATGCTGCCGAATGATGGCAACCAAGATCAAAATTGCTTCAGTGTCGGAAATAGTGACTATAGCCGATCTGCAGATAAGAGAACTTCTTTTATATACCTGTTTTTCACATAGATCATCAATGTCGGAAAAATAGACGAATACACCATCATGTTTTTCACGATAGATGCCCGGACACTCACGGAAATGGTGTAAAAATGACTGGGGTAAAAGCCCGAGTATTTCACCGAGTTGTTTTCCTGAAAGTCCGGCAGGTGAAGCTGTTACCAAATGAATAATTGTTTTTTTCAGATTACCATATTTGGAAAAGCCAACATTTTTATATCGCCATAGACCATATTGATCAAATTGAGGAATTTGCGGCAACGTATAATATTTGCCGTTCTGATTATAGCTTGTGTATGCCTGCCATTGTTTGATTTTTAATCTGGCATTTGGGATGGAGCATGTGAGAACGGAAGACAATTCTCTGATACTGAATACTTTAAGCTTTTTGAGATATCGATATGCGGCCTTGATTGTATCCTGATTTAATCGAGTCATATTCAACCTATTAAGTATATGTTTTTATTTTTAAATATAACATATACTTAATAAAAAATCAAAGCAAAATACCTAAATTTCCAGTTAAAATGTATAATAAATGGGAAGAAACCGCTTCTTTGCCTCTTCATATACTTTATAATTTGATAAGTGATGGATTTTTAAGCGAATGATTGCAAGGAGTTACTTCTTGCCAACGGCCATTTGCGGTCATAGATTTTTTCACATTTACCTTGCTAACGAATTTATTCTGTTTTACAGAAGAGATGAATAGATGGCAGTTCAACAGACCATGGAAAAGGATATGCAATGGAATTTTATGAAGAGAACAGGCGTTATCAAAGATATGAGATTAAAGGATCGATGAATCTGCATCGGATGGATTATCAAGACCAATGCTATTATGCAGATATGAACGATTATTCCCAGAGTGGATTGTCCATGATAACCAATGAGAATCTTCTAATAGGTCAGCTTGTTTATCTTGAGATGAAAGATTTTGGCAACCCTGTGACAAGCCCTGACAGGAATGAAAACCACAGTGGTATTGTCAGATGGGCAAAGCCTTATCCTTCAACCAACGGCGGAACTAATGGCCTTTATAAATATGGTACCTCCTCAGATCTATGATAAACCTATACGAAAGGCAGGCGAGGTATTGTTTTAAATAAGGGGCGGGATCTGCGGGATCAGGCGGGGTAAACTCGCAACAAAAAAAAGTCGCTACATAATTGGAGATAAAAGGAACCGGCAATCATTCTAAAATGGTGCGGACGATGTCTCTACGTCTATCTTTTATCAACATATTTTTTTTATCAGGTCCAAAGATTATTTCTTTAGCAGGAAAATTGCCTTCTCCAAGAATAATGATGAATGCTGTTTTACCATCACCGGATATGAAAGCAAACTGGCCGGTTTTTAAATGATTAAATGAATCCTCGTCAATGGTAAGAACAGGAAAATACTTTTCATAAAAATGTTTA
>JAOZST010000212.1:0-5984 GCA_029939535.1 Desulfobacteraceae bacterium
TTATACTCAAAATCCTGAAGGAGCTATTTACGGATTTGACCGGGACATGCCCCATTTAAAAGCAAAAACCCCGATAAAAGGGCTCTATCTTTCCAGCGCCTGGTCCCATGGCGGCGGATATACACCGGTAATGATGGCGGGGCGCGAAACCGCAAAGCTTGTTTTAAAAGATTTTTTATAAAACAATTTAATTTTACAAAAATGTCGAAACAAAAAAACATTTACTTCAGGTTATATCATTACTGCTGAAAAAAATTTTGGCTCTGTTTTATAAAAAAGCTATTTTTTTGCAAACAGTCCAACATACCCATTCCCGAAAGCCTAGTGGCCAACATCCCTGACGGGGGAATGGATTAAATATTGATCTGTTGACAGGGGAGCCATGGGTTTATATATTTCCCAATGGCTCCCCTGGTCTTTAGACAATGGACTACTTCCCATGAAAATAAAATGATAACATTCAGGGAGAAAATAAAATGATCCTGGCTCAATTATCCATTCACCCCATTGACGAAGGAATAAGTCTGACAAAGGAGCCTTTCCGGCTGTTACGTGGGAAAAAACCTGAGAAAATTCAGGCACGACAAAACGTCCTGCCTGTTGGGAGAAGCCATGGTTACTGAAAATTTTATTCGTGAACTTGAAACAATAGTAGGCCAATCCAATGTGTCTGTAACAAGCACCGGTATTGAGCTGTATTCCTATGATGCCTCTCTGGTAAAAGGCAACCCCGGTGTCGTCATTTTCCCGGCAGATACCCAGGAGGTTTCCCAGGCGGTAAAGGCTGCCAACAAAGAAGGCATTGACATTGTTGCCCGGGGGTTTGGTACCAATTTGTCCGGGGGCACCATCTCTATTACCCAGGGCCTTGTGATCTGCCTGTCTCGATTCAATCAAATTCTGGGTATATTTCCTGAAAGCAGGTATGCTGTTGTTCAACCAGGTGTAACCAACATGGAAGTACAACAGGCCCTGGCAGCTGTTGGTGCCTTTTATGCCCCAGACCCGGCCAGCCAGAAAGTATCCACCCTTGGGGGAAACGCAGGAGAAAATTCAGGGGGTCCCCTTTGCCTCAAATATGGCGTCACATCCAACCATATCCTGGGTATGGAAATGGTCATGGCCGATGGTGAGGTCCTTAGAATAGGGGGACCGGCACTGGATCCTCCAGGATTTGACCTGCGTGGTCTGATGGTGGGCAGTGAAGGAGCCTTTGCCATTATTACCGAGCTGACCCTGCACACTTTGCCCAAAACAGAATCCGTTATTACCATGCTTGCGGTGTATGATGATATCCAGGCAGCTGCTCAATCAGTTTCAAAAATCATTGCAGCTGGAATCCTCCCAAATACCCTTGAAATGATGGATGCATTGGTAATTGAAGCTGTTGAAGCCAGTATTCCCTGCGGGTATCCTCGGGATGCAGCTGCCGTGCTGGTTATTGAAGTTGAGGGAATGGAGGTGGGCCTTAAGGAACAGGCCGGACAGATCAAAGAGATCTGCATGGCCAACCAATGCAGGAACGTTAAAATCGCTAAAAATGAAAAAGAGCGGGACCTGTTATGGCAGGGCCGGCGTGGTGCTTTTGGTGCTATTGCCAGGCTGGCACCAAATTATCTTGTTAACGATGCCACTGTCTCCAGGAGTGTACTTCCCAAGGCTTTGGAGCAGATCAAGGTTGTTGCTGACAAACATGGATTCAGGGTTGGCAATGTTTCCCATGCCGGGGATGGTAATATGCACCCCCTTTTATTGTTTGATTCACGGAATCCAGGCGAACTGGACCGGGTTCACAAAGCTGGGTGGGATATCATGGAAGTCAGTGTTAACCTGGGAGGTACCATCTCGGGTGAGCATGGTATTGGCCAGGAAAAACAGGAAGCCATGAAAATGATCTTTTCCGGAGACGACCTGAACACTCAACAAACAGTGAAACTTGCCTTTGATCCTGAAAATGTATTAAATCCAAATAAGGTGATCCCTCTTTCCAAATCGCCTGGCCAGCCTTTGGAATCTTTTAAACCTACAATATTAAAACGCCTGGGGGGGATATCTGCCAAAGGGGTCCCAGAGGCCATTGAAACCATCAGGGCTGCCAATGATTCTGGCAAGTCTTTGATTGTTGTCGGGGCCAACACTTTTGCCCATTATGGCAACCCCTGCAAAAAAGATGTCACGTCTGTAAGCACCCTGGCCATGACAGAAATTATAGAGTATGACGCTGACAACCAGTTTATTACCCTGGGTGCTGGAATGTCCCTGGCCCGACTTCAAGAGGTCCTGGAAGAAAACAATCAATGGCTTACCCTTCGTCCTCCCTTTTTCAACAGGAAAGCCACCATCGGTTCTCTGGCTGCCATGGGTACCTCCGGGCCGGAACGTATGTTTTATGGAGCTCCCAGGGATTTTCTTCTGGGGCTTCAATACATTGACAGCCAGGGAAGGATGATTTCCACCGGAGGCAAGGTGGTTAAAAATGTTGCAGGATATGACATGACCCGTTTGATGACAGGAAGCAACGGGAACCTGGGAATGATCACCGAGGCCACCTGGCGGCTTTCCACAAGGCCTGAACTCTGCAGGGCCATATCCATGACAGGAATTCTGGATGACTGTTTTAATGCTGCTCTTAAGCTTATGAACAATAATCTGTTTCCAGCCTTTATGGTAGCTGTTCCAGAAAATAATGTTCCAGACCAATTTCCAGAATATTGGAAAATGGTAGTGGGCTTTGAAGGCCTTTCCAAGGTTGTTGAGCACCAGGTGGAAAAATGCTCCCTTCTGTTAAGTAAAAATAAATTAAAAAACCTGGGAACCTGGAATTATCCCTTGATTGACGGGTGTTTTAAGGATGATTTTAATAAAATAGCAAAGGCGCCCTATGTTTTAAAAACAAGTGCTGCCCTGGAAAAAATGCCGGATCTTATCAAAGGAATCCAGGAAATTCCTGGGATCAAGGCCCAGACAAATCAAAATGCCTGGCTCCTTGACTTTGGATGCGGCAGGATATTCAATGCCCTGGACTTACTGGACACAGAGCAATGGACTTCATTATCCCATAGGGCTTACTCCCTGGACGGCCATGTGCAGCTTGAAAAAACACCAAAATCATTCCGGCTTGAACATGATGTTTTCGGGGGAAGCCTTCGGCCGGAATGGGCTGTGATGCACAAAATTAAAAATGCCCTGGATCCCAATTCCCTATTTGCACCAGGACGCATGCCAGGCAGGTAAAAAGACTTTTTAAAAAAAAAGACAAGGGTATACCTTATGGATATTTTTAAAAATTACGATGCAATTGCACAATGCAATAAATGCGGTTTTTGTCAGGTTTCCTGCCCTATTTTCCGTTCAACAGGCCATGAATCCGGTGTTGCCAGGGGACGACTGGCATTGATGCGAGGGATTATTGAAGACAGGATTCAATGGACCAAAGAGCTGGAAGATCCTCTGTTCAACTGCTTGGGGTGTGGAGCCTGCACGGATGCCTGTCTTGCCGATGTTCCCACAGCCGACCTGGTAATTAAGGGCAGGGCAGAATATCTGGAAAAAGTGGGAAGAAAACCCATCCACAAACTCCTGTTTGAACAGCTTCTTCCCTATCCCAAACGATTGCACATGGCCGCCCGTGCCGCAGCCCTTGGAAAAAATTCAGGTATATCAAAGGTTGCCAAGGCCCTGGGTCTTTTAAGAATTCTGGGCAGGGATTTTGCAAAGGCTGAAAATATTGTGGAGAAACTTCCCACCAAGCCATTCAGGGGAACTTTTACTCCCGGCGAATACCAGGGAAGCGGAGAATCTCTCCGCATTGGATATTTTATTGGTTGCGGGGTAGATGTTATCCAGCAGGAAGCTGGACAGGAAAGCCTGAAAATATTGAAAAAAATTGGTAAGACCGTAACCATTCTTGATAATTGCTGCTGTGGCCTACCGGCCTGGACCTATGGTGATATTGATGCAGCTCAAAAACTGGCATTGAAAAACCTTACAGCCTTTTCATCCCAATCCCTGGATGTGATTGTCACAGACTGCTCAAGCTGTGCCTCGTTTCTGAAAAAATACTCCCAGGTATTTGAAGATGATGAAAACAACCAGGACATTGCCAAAAGCCAGGCCCCCCTTTTCCAGGATATGGTGGAGTTTCTTTTTAAGAATGGATATTCAACGACCCCGGTCAAATCACCCATTGTGGTGACTTGCCACGATCCCTGCCATGCAGTCCGGGGCCAGGGGATATCCAGAGAAAACCGTGAAATTTTAAAGAAAATTCCAGGGGTTGAATTCAGGGAAATGCCGGAAGCGGACTGGTGCTGCGGTGGTGCAGGGTCCTATGCGTTAACACATTATGATCTTTCCATGAAGGTTTTGGATAGGAAAATGAAAAATGTGGCGTCCACCAAAGCAGATTTTCTGGTGACCTCCTGTCCGGCCTGCATGATTCAATTGTCCCATGGTGTGCGCAGGGCTGGCTTAAAAACAAAGGTCTGCCACATCTCTGAGATCGTTACAGGAGCTAAGCCGGAAAAAGAATAATTAAAACCAGAACAAGTATAACAAAAACTTTGTTAACAGAAAATAATAGTCTAGCACAATGTCTGAATAATGTTCTATATAGAATCCATAAATTTTTTGAAAAAAAAATCTTCACTTACAAACAGATAAATAACAGTTGAAAGGCTGAATATGTATTTCCAGGTTCTGAAAATTTTTATGGATATTGTTACACCGGTATTTTTTCTCATCCTTCTGGGCTATTATACCGGTCCCCGCCTGGCACTGGATGCCAGGACATTGTCCAGAACATCCTACTTCCTCCTTGTGCCCTGTTTTGTTTTTGATATCATCAGCAAAGTAGATATTAAAATTGCAAAGGCAGGCCAGATGATTCTTTATGCCGGCTTAACCCATATAATAGTGGCCATGGCTGCCTTCCTCCTGGCAAAACTCCTGAAAAGATCCAGGGAGGCTACAGCTGCCTTTGTCATTATTGCAACCTTTGGGAATGTGGGAAATCTTGGACTCTCCCTTATTGACTTTAGGATGGGCCTGGCTGCCCAGACATCGGCCACCATCTATTTCATCACTATTATGATGCTGTCCTTTGTAATCTGTGTGGGAATTTCCAGCTGGACCCGGGGAACTGGTTTGTCAGCCGTGCTGTCTGTATTTAAAACCCCGGCACTGATTGCCACGGTACCTGCCCTGTTTTTCTATGGCAGTGATTTTGAAGCTCCCCTGTTTTTATCCCGGATCACAGGCCTCCTGGGCAGGGCAATGATCCCGGTGATGCTGGTCACCCTTGGGGTTCAATTGTCGAGTCTGGGCAAATTCAATTTCAGTTTTGACGTGGTCATTGTTTCCAGCCTGAGTCTGATAGCAGCTCCTTTTATTGCATTTGGATTAAGCTTTATTTTCTCTCTGTCTGAAATGGAAATCAGATCAGGGATTCTCCAGGCAGGAATGCCAGCGGCTATTCTGGGATCCATTATTGCCATTGAATATGATATCATGCCGAAGTTTGTTACCACTGCGGTATTAGTCACTACCATGCTGAGCATTGTAACATTGACCATCTTACTCTATCTTGTATAAGATGCTATCCTCAAGCTTATTAAAAAAATTATATGAATCATGGGCTGTTAAAAACTTTTGGTCACGGCAAAATGCGAAAAACTGTTTGCCGTCATTGAAGTTGCCATTGAAACAATGGAAGGCCTGATTATAGCAGGACTCGGGTCGTTTTTTGCTAACTTTGCTTTAACAACCAGAAACAATAAAGAGACACATCAATTGTTCACCATAAACAGGTTATGGATCAGCAACACCCCTAATATTGAAGAATACAGTCGATTTAAATCCGGTTTATGTTTGACTATTTATTTATTAATAAATATACTACCGGGATTGAAAAATTTTTATTTTGAGGAATATAGGTTTAAATAGGTAGTAACGTCTATTGATCATTGCAGATATTGATCATTGCA
>JAOZST010000055.1:0-20732 GCA_029939535.1 Desulfobacteraceae bacterium
ATGGCCACCCCTTCCATGAGATCCCCGTCACCGCACATGGCATAGGTGTGGTGGTCGATTAATTTCCTGTTTGACTTGTTAAACCTGGCAGCCAGATGACGTTCGGCAATGGCCATGCCCACTGCATTGGCAATTCCCTGACCCAGGGGTCCTGTAGTTGTTTCAACCCCAGGGGTATCTCCATACTCAGGATGTCCTGGAGTTCTGGAACCCCACTGCCGGAAATTTTTAAGATCTTCAAGTTCCAGACCGTATCCAAACATATAAAGAAGGCTGTAAAGCAGGGAAGAGGCATGGCCGCCTGAAAGAACAAACCGGTCCCGGTCGATCCAGGCAGGATTTTTGGGATTATGTTTTAAAAAACGTTTAAACAATACATAGGCTGCCGGTGCAAGCCCCATGGGCGCCCCGGGATGGCCTGAATTTGCTTTCTGGACTGCATCCATGCAAAGGGTTCGAAGGGTAGTAACGGTTAACTGGTCAAGGTTTTCTCTGGCATCTGCCATCTTAATCTTCTCCTGTAATTAATTTTGGTGTTACAAGGCCCTCATGGATTCGGGCTTTAATTTTATATTTCCCCTAAGTGCCTGGGATATCAATTCAAGTGTTTTTTCCTTATCCCTGGGCAGCCTGGCCCGGATGGGCAGATAATTTGATGCATGATTTGCATGGAAAAGTCCGTCGGTCAAATGGGTGGCAGCAATCATCCCCCCCAGTTCAGCCAGCATTTCCTCGGGATTTATGAGCTGAAACTCGCCCTTTTCGTATTGATCGTGGAGTTCTGTTCCAGGAATAAGCATCAAACTTAAGGCCCCCACGAAATCAGGGTCCATGGCCGAAAGCACCCTTCCTGTTTCCCGGGCATGGACCATGGATCTTTCCCTGCCTCCCAGGCCCACCAGGACTGTAACTGATAATTTAATACCTGCCTCTTTGACCCGCCTGCCCATGGTGATCATTTTTTCGGCCCTGGCTCCTTTGCGGATATCCTTTAAAACCTTATCATCACCGGACTCAAGGCCCATATAGGCAATATCCACCCCAAGGGACTTCAGCTCTTTCAGCTGTTCATCGGTTTTCATTCCAATTCCCTTGGTGTTGGCATAAAGACCCACCCTCTCCACCCAGGGCAGACGCTCCTTAATACGTTCAAGAATGGGAACCAGCCTTTTCTGGGGCACAATCATGGCATCCCCGTCACAGATAAACAACCGGTTCTGGCGACGGCAATTCTTTCTTGCAAATTCAATATCCTGAAATATTATATCATCTTTTTTGATGTTGAACCGTTTTTCCCGGAAGGTGCCGCAAAATGTGCATTTATTATGGGAACAGCCCAGAGTGACCTGTAGTAAAATACTGTTTGCCTCACTGGGCGGGCGAATAATCATACCTTGGTAATGCATGCTGGATAACCCCTTAAAAAGTAAAAGCTCTTAATAGCAGGTATTGTTAAAAAATTCAATATCTTGATCCTGAAATCAGCTTTTCTTTAAGGCCTGACAGGCGAAGGGCGGTTTTATTGTTTTGAAAAGCGATCTCCAGGGCCCTTGAAGCTCCCACAATGATGACCAGATGTTTGCCCCGGGTCATGGCAGTATACAAAAGGTTGCGCTGGAGCAAAGGAAAGTGGGCCGTGGTCAGGGCAATGATCACGGCAGCATATTCAGACCCCTGGGATTTGTGGACTGAAATGGTATAGGCCAGGGTCAGTTCATCCAGTTCCATAAGATCATAGGAGACAATGCGGCCGTCATAATCCACAAGAACTTTTCCTTCAGCCTTGTTCACCTCGTGGACCACACCGATATCCCCGTTAAACACATCTTTTTCATAATTATTTTTCAAATGCATTACCTTGTCCCGGGGTTTAAAGGTGAGCCCATGGCTCTCAATACCGCCCTGGGAATCATTGAGCACTGCCTGGAGCTGGAGGTTCAGATTGATGGTTCCAGCATCGCCCCTGTGCATGGGGGTAAGCACCTGGACTTCGTCAATGTGGGGAAAGGCCGCTGGAATTCTTTTTGAACATAGTTCCAGTATGGTCTCCACCACCTTCTGGGGATGCTGATTTTCAATAAAATAAAATTCAGACGGGTCCCTGGGTGCTGCCTCCTTAAAATCAGGCATAATACCGTTGCGTATACTGTGGGCATGCATGACAATGGGACTTTCCCGGGCCTGGCGGAAAATCTTTGTCAGAGAAAAAACCCGCACCTGTTCTGATTCAATAATGTCTGACAATACATTTCCCGGCCCCACCGAGGGCAGCTGGAATGTATCCCCCACAAGGATAAGACATGCCATGGCAGGCATGGCTTCCACCAGATGATACATGAGAAGGGTATCCACCATGGAGGCTTCATCCACCACAAACACATCCAGGTCCAGGGGATTGGCAAAACCCCTTTCAAAGGACCGGGATTCGTGGTCAAACCCCAAAAGTTTGTGCAGGGTAAAGGCTTTTTTTCCGGTTACCTCGGACAGACGCCGGGCTGCCCGGCCTGTGGGAGCGCTCAGTGTCACCTTCAGGCGCAGTTTTTTAAACACAGCGCACAGGGCCCTTACCAGGGTTGTTTTCCCGGTGCCAGGCCCCCCGGTTATGACCACTATTTTCTGATGCAGTACCTTGGAAACCACATCCACCTGCTCCTGGGACAGCTTGACCGCAAGACTTGTCAGCACCTCTTCCATAATCTGGTCTTCACTGACCCTGTAATCTGAAACAGGCATGGATAAAAGTGCTTTGATCCTGGAGGCAATACCTGACTCTGCCTTGAAAAGATGGGCCAGATAAACCTTTGTATTGTTTTCCTTTTCCATGAGATCCTGGTCCGGCAGGAAATCTTTATCCGACAAGGCATCCGTATCCGACGGGGTATCTTGATCCCACAGCCTCTCCCTGTCATCCTCTTCATCCGGGCACACAACTAAATCCTTTGAATCTGACAAGGTTTTAAGGGGATCTTCAAACAAATCTTTGTCCACCCCGGATAATCTGGAACTGGCAATAAAGAGATCCTGCTTTTCAGCATATACATGGCCATCCTGCGCATATTGGAGCAATTGACAGATCAGGCATGCCTGGAGCCTTTTTTCATCTTCCTTTTCAATACCTGCGGCCCTGGCAATGGTGTCCATGGCATTAAAGCCTATGCCTGGAATATCCTTTGCGACAAGGTAGGGATCGGTTTGAAGAACATTCAAGGCATTGGACCCATAGGTTTTTAAAATACTGCCCACATGGGAGACACCCACCTGGTTGTCCTGGAGGAACTGCATGACCCTGCGGACTGAATGAAGGGAGTTCCAGGCCTTTTCTATGAGATCTTTTTTAGCCCTGCCAATGCCGTTTACCTTCAACAGCTTTTCAGGTTCATTTTCAATTATTTCAAGTGTCTGCTCCTTGAAAGTATCCACAATCCTGTTGGCCAGGGATTTGCTGACACCCCTTATCATGCCGGACCCCAGATATTTTCTGATGCCGGAAATTGTTGCCGGCAGGGTTACCCTGTAGGTTTCTGCCTTGAACTGATCTCCGTATTTGGGATGGGAGGCCCATTGACCAATAAGGGTCAGACTCTCACCCTCACCCACCCCGGCCAGATGACCCACCACCACAATGGGGTCATTGATTTTTTCCACTTTGACCTTGCAAACCGTATAATGATTTTCAGGATTCTGAAATGTTAGACGGGTAAGCACCCCTTTGATGGTAATCATTCAGGGTTCACATAATGGGTAAGCAGAGCAATGGCCTGGGGGCTTTTGGGAATAAAATAAAACTCTGAAGCATGCTTGATATAGGCCGGGGAATCTTCATTAATAATACCATCCCTGTCCATAAAAATAGTATGCCCCATGTCCGGCCCTTTATTCTGCAACGGCAAAGGCCTGTCCAAAGCCCTGTTCCATGAGTTTTTCACTGAATCGTTCTGCATCTTTCAAATTGGTGAATCTGCCTATTCTGACCCGGAAAAAACGGCCTCTGCCATCCTCATAGGGGGTGAGATGGGCATTCATATAAGTGTTGGATAATTTTTTCCTATAATTTTCTGCATTGGTTTTTATCTGGAAAGCTCCCACCTGGACTGTAAAATTGCCCTTCCAGTAATTGACTGGTGTAAATTCCACTGGGGCCTTGGTCTTTTTTGAATAGGAGGTGGCCCTTCCCAGGGCTGTAACCTTTACCCTGGCCGTACCCGGCCCAACCATACCCATTTTTCTGGCACCGGCATAGGAAAGGTCAATAATCCTTCCCCTGACAAATGGTCCCCTGTCATTGACCCTGACAATTATTTCTTGCTTATTGCCCAGATTGTTCACCTTTACCCAGGTTCCCATGGGAAGAGTTTTGTGGGCAGCAGTCATGGCATACATATCATAGGTTTCCCCATTGGATGTTTTTCTGCCGTGAAATTTTTTCCCATACCAGGAAGCAAGCCCTTTTTCCACATATCCATGGGCGCTGGCCATGGGAGTATATTTCTTACCCTTGATGGTATATGGCCTTTGGGTGGCCTGGGTCTTTTGCTTCGAGGATTTAGGCGGTGGCTTGTGGCCGTATTTATAAGGGGAGTCCAGTTTTTTTGAACATCCTGAAATCAAAAAAATGAAAACCAATAATCCGAATCCAAATCTAAATTTAATCTTAGGCAGGAGAAATAGTTGTTTTATCATATGTCAAAAGCTCTGGTCAGCACATCTTCCATTTTATCGGTAAAAAAGAAATCCATGTGGTTCTTGATATGGTCTGGCACATCTTCCATGTCTTTTTCATTCCATAGAGGCAGTATAATGGATTTTATCCCGGCTCTGTGGGCAGCAATTACCTTGTCCTTGATCCCTCCCACGGGAAGCACCTCGCCCCTGAGGGTGATTTCACCGCTCATGGCCAGTCTGGGGCGCACTTGTCTACCGGAAATCAAAGAAATTAATGCTGTCAGCATGGTGACACCTGCTGAAGGCCCGTCCTTGGGGATTGAGCCCTCTGGCACATGGATATGAATATCATTATTTGCAAAAAAAGTCTCATCCACCTTAAGCTCTCTGGCATGGGACCGGATAAAGCTCAGGGCAGTGCTGGCTGATTCCTTCATCACATCCCCCAGCTGGCCCGTAAGGGTCAGGCCCTTGCCCCCTTTCATGGAAACAGCCTCAACAAAGAGAATTTCCCCGCCTAAGGGAGTCCAGGCAAGCCCCACAACCACACCGGGACTATTTATTCTTAGGGTCAGGTCAGGCATGTTCTGAACCGGCCCCAGAAACTCCGAAATATTGTTCTGGCTTATCACAAGACTTGTGGCCTCTTCCTCTGCAACTTTACTGGCAACTCCCCTGCAGATGGCCCCTATTTTCCGTTCCAGATTCCGCAGCCCGGATTCCCTGGTATAGCCGGAAATAATATTTTTAACCGCACCCGGGGTGAATCGTATATGGCCTGTATTGAGCCCATTGGCTTCCCTTTGTCTGGGGATGAGATACCGGGTGGCAATTTTCAGTTTTTCATCCTGGGTATATCCATTAAGTTCCAGAACCTCCATCCTGTCACGAAGTGGCGGAGGAATGGTGTGTAGAACATTGGCCGTGGTAAGAAAAATGACATCGGAAAGGTCAAAGGGCACGTCCAGATAATGATCGGTAAAGGAAAAATTCTGTTCCGGGTCCAGGACTTCCAAAAGTGCGGAGGAGGGGTCGCCGTGGTAGGAGGAGTTAACCTTGTCAATCTCATCCAGCATAAAAACAGGATTTTTTTTACCAGCCTTTCTCAACTGCTGGATAATACGTCCTGGAAGGGCACCAACATAGGTTCTCCTGTGACCCCTGATTTCAGCCTCATCCCGGACACCGCCCAGGGCAATTCGGACAAATTCCCGGCCAAGGGCCCTGGCAATGGACCGGCCAAGGGAGGTTTTTCCCGTGCCAGGCGGACCTGAAAAACAGAGGATAGGGCCTTTAGAATCTTTTTTAAGCTTTCGCACAGCCAGATATTCAAGTATGCGTTTTTTGGGCTTTGCAAGGCCATAGTGGTCCTGGTTCAGGACCTGTCTGGCCTTTTTAATGTCCAGGAGATCCCGGGATGTTTCCTGCCAGGGCAAAGAGGTGAGCCAGTCCAGATAGGTGGAGGCCACAACATATTCCGACGAAGAGGGATGCATCCTGGACAAACGGTTCAACTCCCGTTCCGCCTCCTTTCTGGCCTCTTCAGGCAGGGCCTTTTCATGGATAAGGGTCTGGTATTCCCTGATTTCAACACTTGCCTCATCCGTCTCACCCAACTCTTCCTTGATGGCTTTAAGCTGCTGGCGCAAATAATATTCCCGCTGGCGTTTATCCATATCTTCCTTGACCTGATTCTGGATTTTGGACCCCATTTCAAGGATTTCAAGCTGGTCATTGACCATGCGGGTGACTTTTTTCAGCCTGAGATTAACATCCAGCAGTTCAATGACATTCTGCTTTTCCTTTACCGGAGCATTGATGGTTGAGGCAACCATATCTGCCAGTACATTGGGTTCCTGAAGGGACTTGATCATATGTCCCATCTCAGATGGCAGGCTAGGAGAAAGGGCAACAATTTTTTCATATTGCTCAACGATATTGGTCATGAGAGCCCTGTTTTCCATGTTCCGGTCAGCATTTTTATTTTCCCTGACCTCAATTTCCGCCTGCATGTATTTCTTGCCGTGGAGAAATTTGACAACCTTGAACCGATCCAGTCCCTGGATAAGCAATTGGGCTTTTTCATTCTCCATTTTTGACATTTTTAAAATCATTGCCACGGTGCCAAACCGATAAAGGTCATCTGCTGTATGCTTTGAGGAAAGATCAGAACGTTTTGACAATAATAATCCCAGCATTCTGTTGCCTGCCATGGCTTCGTCAATTAAGTCAATGGCTTCCTTTTGAATCAAGACCAGGGGCAGAACCATCTTGGGAAACAAATTGGTGTCTACAATGGGCAGAATAGGAATTTTTTTGGGAATGTCGTTGGTTGTGATCTGGGTTGAGGGATGTCTGAGATCATCCATGGGGATACCTTTTAGAAATCTGGCTTACATAAAATCCAGGGAAACATCTATTTTTGTCTTTATATTTTTACTGAACAATTTTCCCAGGATTAACTCAAGAAACCCGTTGGAAAACGAAGCAGATACCTTTTCAATATCAATTACACTTGGTAGATAAAGAACCCTCTCAAACTGGCCGAATTGAATCTCCGCAAGTCTATACGTTGCTGTGGGATCAGGATGATTGCTATTCCTTTTTCCGGAAATTTTAATTGCCTTGTTACTGACCTCGATAATGATATCTTTTCTGTTTACTCCAGCTATTTCAGCCTGGATGATAATCTCGTTTCTTGTTTCAAATATATCCATCTGGGGTTTCCAGATACGTTTTGAAAAACAAAACATGGGATTAACCGATTGAAACATCTGGTCAAAAGATTTTTCATCTGTTGCATAAGTCTCAATATTATCCCCATACCGAATCTCTATCTGTTTCATAAAACACTCCTGATGATGCCATTATATCGATCATCCAATTATCTGCTAAAAATATCATTTAGGTGCCAGATTGTAAAGCGCAATCACACTGCTGCACTGCAAAATGAATTCCATACCCGGTCCCCGGCCCCGGGCTATAGAGACAAAAACCAATTGGCAAACCCCATGAAAAAAATCATAATCAGGAATGCTTTTTGTCAAGTATGGTTCTGACCCGCCTGGAAAATTCATTCAAAGCAAAGGGTTTCTGAATAAATTCATGGCACCCCTGATGTAAAAGCCCTTCCACCTTTTCGTCCATTGGATGCCTGCTGGTGACCAGAAACCTGGCCTGATCATTTATTTTTTTAATTTCAGAAAACACTTTTGTACCGTCCATTCCAGGCATGATCAAATCCAGTACCACCAATGAAATCCTGTTTTTATATAAGCTGAAAATATTGACAGCCTCCAGTCCATTCCTGGCAAGAATGGTTTTATACCCCAGTTTTTTAAGAAAATTTTTCCATATTATTAAAACTTCTTCATCATCATCCGCCAGCAAAATGGTTTCAGAGCCTTTGGGCATCTGCTCAAAGTCCTGGATCTCTGTTTGATCATCTCGGCTTATAACCTTGCTTGAAGCTGGCAGACAGATATTAAAGGTAGAACCTTCCCCTTTTCTGCTCTCAACCGTGATAAATCCTTCATGATTTTTTACAATCCCAAACACAGTGGAAAGACCAAGGCCCCTGCTTTGTGTCTCCCCGGTTGTCCTTGTGGAAAAAAATGGATCAAATATTTTTTTCTGGACTTTCATATCCATGCCAATACCGGAATCCTTGATTGATATTTCTATATACTTGCCAGGAACCACGTCAAAGGGATAGCGATGGTCCTCCCTGACAACAATATTTCGGGTACTGACAAATATTTCCCCGGGATCAATCATTGCCTGGGATGCATTCATCAAAATATTGAGGCAGACCTGCTCCAACTGGGAATGATCCCCTTCAACCAAATGGAGTCTTTTATCCATTGATTCATGGATCGTAATATCTTTCCTGGAGGGCTTAAATATGTTCAACGCCATGGCCAATACCATATTTACATCCAGCTCGGAAATCTGATATTTCCCACCCCTGGCAAAACCCAGGAGCCGCCCTGTCAGTTCCGCAGCCGTATCCACCAGTTTTGCAATCTGATGGATATGGGAAACGATTTTTTCCGAGGCAGTGCCATCAATACGCATAAGGGATAAATGACCTTGGACCCCCATTAAAATATTATTAAAATCATGGGAAATCCCACCGGCCAGAACCCCGATGGCTTCCATTTTCTGGGCCTGCTGGAGTTGAATCTGAAGGGATTTTAACTCTGAAATATCCGTTATAACCACCACGTATCCTTTTTCCGGGTCACCTGGGTCCAGGCGGGATGTTCGTATTCTGCAGTCAAAGGGGATACCATCTTTTCTGGAAAGTCTTGTCTCAACCACAGCTGTACCGTATTTTTTCAGATCCATTGCAAGCCTTGCACTGACTTTTTTATATTCCTTTTCAGTGGGGTACAATATCTGGGAATTTTTTCCCTCAAGTGAGCCAAATTCATATCCCAGCAGTGAATAAAGACTCTCATTGGCCCAGCCCAATATCCGACCTTTGACAATTCCAATGCCGGCAGGTGAAGCTGCCAGCAGATCTTTCATCTGCTGGGCGCTCAACTCAAGTTGCCCTTGGACAGATTGCTCTGAGGGATCATGGGATATCTCTCTGGGCTCCAGGGATTGTGTCAATTCATTTAATTTTTTTTCAAAATTGTTTTTATGATATTCTTCTGCCATAAAAATTCACCGATTCCTGTTTCGCAAATTGACGGAGGCTTGACTAACTGATAAGTATAACAGACTTTTTCCCATTTTACTAAGACAAGGGCAAAAAAAAACAAAAAAAGACCCAGAAGAAATGCTTTTTAAAAAAAATATATCCTTTTTATTACTCTATTTTCCTGCATTTACCAGTGGATTGATGCTCACGGCCTCTTTTCCAGACACCAGCCTGTTTTACCTTGCCTTTGCCGCACTGGTTCCGTTACTGGTTTCCATCCAGTCCATGACTTACAGGGCCTCATTTTATGCAGGCTTTGTAACGGGGTTTGCCCATTTTGTGACCCTTATCTACTGGATTATCCCCACGGTGAACATTTACGGCGGCCTCCATCCCCTGCTCGCCCTTTCTACTCTGGCCCTTTTGTGCCTGTATCTTTCCCTCTATATCGGGGGATTTACCTTTTTAATCAAAAAAATGGACCTGAGCCCTGGTGTACTGCCCCTTGGTGGGGCATGCCTTTGGGTGGGGATTGAATATATAAGAGCCCATGCCCTGACAGGATTCCCCTGGGGAATTCTGGGCTATAGCCAATATTCAAACACAACTCTGGTCCAAATGGCTGACCTGACAGGGGTTTTGGGCCTTTCTTTTTTGATTGTGCTTTGCAATTTTCTAATCACCCAGCTATGGTTTTATTTCAGGCCATTGTCCGTTCCAGCCCACAGCAGGGACGGCAATGGACGGGCATTACTGATCATTTTCTGCTACACTCTGGTGTTTATGGGATCTGCCCTGGCCTATGGCATGGCAAGAATCAAGACAATTGACTCCCTGATCCAGGCAGCCAGAAAACCAGAAATTTCTATTATCCAGGGCAATATCACCCAGGATCTTAAATGGGATAAAGAGTTTAAAGACTTCACCCTGGAAAAATACGGCAGCCTTTCCCTGGCAGCAGCCCAGACAGATCCAGACCTCATCATCTGGCCGGAAACAGCGCTGCCTTTTTACTATGGCCATGACATGGATTACTCCATGCAGGTGGATGCCTATATCCGTAAAATTAAAACCAATTTCCTGATTGGCAGTCCAGCTGTTACAACCGGCAAAGAAGATTTTAAATATTATAACAGGGCTTATATGCTCAGCCCTGCTTCCATTGTCACTGGCTTTTATGACAAGAATCATCTGGTTCCCTTTGGGGAATATGTTCCTTTTCAGAATTATCTGGGATTTCTTGGAAAAATCACAGCCCAGGCTGGAAATTTCAGTCCAGGTGACAATACCTTTACCCCTCTTCAGTTCAAGAATCATAAAACCGGGGTACTGATATGTTTTGAAATCCTTTTCCCTTCCATTGCCTGTGAATTTGTTAAAAATGGAGCAGATATTCTGACCACCATCACCAATGATGCCTGGTTTGGAAACACCTCAGCCCCGAGACAGCATTTTTCCATTGCCGTGCTCAGGGCTGTTGAAAACCGGAGAAGCGTTGTCAGGGCTGCCAACACCGGCATATCCGGTTTCATTGACCCCAATGGCCGGATCATTGAAGAAACCAGTCTGTTTACAGATGCTGCCATCACCCGGCCAATACCGGCCTTACATGAGATCACTTTTTTTTCCAGACACCCGAACCTTGCGGGTTTGGCTGCTCTGGTTGCAATCTGCCTTGGTTTCATGATAAAAGGTACAAACACAAACAAAATTTTTAGGAGAACCCAAATATGAGTGCAGAATTAAAACAGTCCATTTCATCTATTTCCGCTAAAGCAGACCAGCTCAGGGAGTATCTTTGACCTCCCGGTAAAGGAAAAACGCCTGGGCGAGTTGGAACATTTCATTGCCAAACAAGATTTCTGGAACGATGCAGACAAGGCCACAAGCTTTTTAAAAGAACGGAATACTCTATCCAACCTCATTGAAACCTGTAAAACTATCTTCAATGACATTGAAGAGGCAGACCTGCTGCTGGATATGGCCCACGAAGAATCAGACAGGGAAAGTGAAAAAGAGGTGGAAGTCCTTCTAACGGATCTGGAAAAAAAAATCAAAAAATTTTCCCTGGACATCACCCTCACCCATGAAGACGATGCACGGGATGCACTGGTCTCTATCAATGCCGGTGCCGGCGGTACTGACTCCCAGGACTGGGCTGAAATATTATTCAGGATGTATACCCGTTGGATTGACAAAAAAGGGTATAAACTCACCATCATTGATTTTCAACCAGGCGATGAGGCAGGAATCAAAGGGGCAACCCTCAGGGTTTCCGGTGAAAACTGCTATGGGTTCATGAAGGTCGAATCCGGAGTTCACAGACTGGTTCGAATCTCACCCTTTAATGCCAGTGGAAAGCGTCATACCTCCTTTGCCTCTGTTTTTGTCTATCCTGAAATCAAAGATGAAATCAAAATAGACATTGATGAAAATGATTTGAGAATAGACGTTTACAGAGCAAGTGGAGCCGGGGGTCAGCATGTCAACAAAACCAGTTCTGCAGTGCGGATCACCCATTTGCCAACAGGGGTTGTGGCCCAGTGTCAGCAGGAATCTTCCCAGCACAGAAACAAGGAGATAGCATTCAAAGTACTTACATCCCGCCTCTATCAGCTTGAAAAACAAAAGCAGGAGCAAAAAATGCAGAATCTCCACGACGGTAAGGATGATATTGCCTGGGGAAGCCAGATCCGTTCCTATGTTCTCCACCCCTACCGCATGGTCAAGGACCATAGGACAGGCTATGAAATAGGCGATGTGGACAGGGTATTGGATGGAGATCTGGACCCCTTTATTGAAAGGGTACTCTTATCCTGATACCAGTGATACCAGTCATGAATCCCCTATCCCTAATTGGAAAATATTATCCCCCGGAATCTACCCTGTACAAAATCCTGGTGGGCCACAGTCAACAGGTGGCCCAGAAAAGCCTGGAAATAGCCCGGAACCTTGCGCATCTTGGGCCGGACTTTGAATTCATTGAAAAGGCAGCCATACTCCATGATATCGGTATTTTCATGACCCAGGCTGAATCCATTGGATGTGTGGGTAAATATCCCTATATCTGCCACGGCTATCTGGGCCGTCAAATCCTGGATGAACAGGGGCTTGATCCGGGTTTTGGCCTTGTGGCTGAACGCCATACCGGGGCCGGCATCACCCTGGAAAATATTATCCAGGAAAATCTGCCCCTGCCTCACAGGGATATGGTTCCTGTCACCCTTGAAGAAAAAATCATCTGCTGTGCGGATAAATATTTTTCCAAAAGCCCAAAAAACAGAGATAAAACAATGAATCCCCCTTTGATTATAGAAAAGCTTGAAAAAATCAATAAAGGCCATGCCAGACGATTTGCAGGATGGGTTGAGGAGTTGAATCTGTGAGAATTTTATATTCCCACATTATCCAGAAAATGCCTTCGTTTCATCCGGAATAAATTTTTGTCCTCTTTCACAAGGAAAAAAAAAGCCTTATTCCCATCATCAAAACATTCATAAAGACCGGTATAGTCCTCAAGGTCTTGAACATCGCATACCCTTTGCACATCATCGTGGAACCGTTCACACACCTTTGCCCAGTCCTCTTGCTTTGCGCCTGGTTTGATCTTTATTTCCTGTGGATCTTTTTGAAATTCCGCCTGGATCGATTTCATATTTCGCCCCCAGATATATTTGAGTAATCGTCCTGATGATCATATAAAATATCACCTGAATTTGTCCATATAAAAAAATAAATTCCCCCTTATTTAAAAAAATGGACTGTTTTTCCGGCCTACTTTCCGAGCAATTTTCAGGCCAACTTTCCGGCCAAAGGGTATATTCAATTTTTTCATCCTCTTGCGCAAGGTTGAGGGGTGGACATTCAGCAGCCTGGCAGCACCCTTTTCCCCTTCCACCCGGCCTTTGCACAGATCCAGGACACGACAGATATGAGCGGATATCACCTGGTCCATCTCCAAATGAGCATCTGGAAATTCCCTGCCAGTATATCTATTGTCTACTGTATATAATGGGGCAGAGGCGGTAAGTGCTTCCCCTTTACCAATTTCCTTGAAAAACAGATAATCTTTCCGGTCCAGTATCATGGAACGTTCCACAGCGTTTTCAAGCTCCCGGATATTGCCCGGCCAATGGTAATTCATGAGCCTGGTCATGGCTTCAGAAGATGGTGAAAGGATTTTGGGGCGTTTCATTTCCCTGGATTTTTTTTGGATGAAATGCCGGATAAGTGCCGGGATATCGGCTTTTCTATCCCGCAAAGGTGGAATAAGAATTGGAAAGACCCTTAGCCGGAAAAACAGATCTGCTCTGAATTTCTGCTTTTCCATCATCTCCTCCAGGTTCCTGTGGGTTGCGGCAATGATCCGGATATTTACCCTTACGGTTTCACTGCCCCCCACCCGGTCAATCTCTTTTTCCTGAAGAACCCTGAGCAGTCGAATCTGGGCCTCTGCAGTCAATTCCCCAATCTCATCCAGGAAAAGGGTTCCTCCCTGGGCCCTTTCAATCCTGCCCCGTTTCCTGGCAATGGCACCGGTAAAAGCCCCTTTTTCATAGCCGAACAATTCGCTGTCCAGAAGAGCGGCAGGGATAGCCCCACAGTTCACCCGGATAAAGGGCCCGTCTTTTCTAAGGGAAAGATTATGGATGGCATTGGCAAGCACTTCTTTGCCAGTACCGGTTTCCCCAAGTAAAAGCACCGGACTTTCAAGGGGAGAGACCCTGTGAACCATTTCCATAACCCCTGCCAGACCCTGATTGGAACCTACCACCTTTTCACCAGTCATTTTATTCAGCTCATCCTGGAGATACCGGTTATCATCTGCCAGAACCTCCTTAAGATTTTTCAATTCCCGAAACCGTAAGCTGTTGGTCAGGGCAATGGCGCAGGGTTTGTCCAGGAGACTTAAGAGACGGACATGCTCGGGTAAAAATTTTTCCCGGCCATTGTTAAATACGCTGAATATTCCCAGCATGGTCTTTTCCAGCACAAGATCCATTACCACAGCAGAAAAATCCCAGGCCTTAAGACGATCTGCTACTGGGCTTGTGATGGGATCATCCCCAAGGCGGTCAATAACCCTTACCCTTCCCAGCCTGTGGTCATTGATCTGCTTTCTACCCCTGGCTGACAAAGGAATTTTCATGGAGGTGGCCACCCCCCCCTGATGAGTGGCATGGGCAATGGTTTCCACAACCCCCTCTTCCTTGTGAAAAACATAAAATCCCATCTGAACTGCCGGGATAAACCTGCGGATGTACAAAAGACATTGGTGTAGAGCCCGATCAATTTCCAGGCTTGAGCATAATTTTAATGTGGCTTCCCTGAAAAAAATCTTTTCGTCAATTCCCATGTGATCGATTCTCCCTGGATTTTTCCATCCTGCTTTCTATCCTATTGCACAGTTTATATTAAATCAGGAAAATAGAACAGAATTTTCTTTACCATGGAACAGTTTAAGAGCAAACAACCTGCAACAGCCAGCACCCTCATAGTCTTACCCGCCAAGCTGCCTGGTATCAAAGGGTCTTTATAAGTGGCACCATTTATGCTTCTTTCAAAAAAGGTAAAAAAAGCAAAGAAAGGCAAAACAATAACAATTTTACAAACAATTCAGGAGAAAAAAATGGAAATCAAAAAAGTATGTATCCTCGGGGCTGGAATCATGGGATCTGGTATTGCACAAATTGCTGCCCAGGCAGGATTTGAGGTCATGATCCGGGATATGGAAGACAGGTTTGTGGAAAACGGAATCACTGGGATCAAAGGCAACCTGGAAAGAGCCGTGTCCAAGGGGAAAATGAACCAGGAAGAGGCAGACGAAATAATGAGCCGGATCACAGGAACAACAGACCTTACAATGGCTGCCCAGGATGCGGACCTGATCATTGAAGCCATCATTGAAGTCATGGAAATCAAAAAACAGGTCTACCAGGAACTGGACAATATCTGTAAAAAAGAAACTCTCTTTGCCTCCAACACTTCGGGATTGTCCATAACAGAGATGGCCAGCGTAACCAAACGCCCTGAAAAATTTGTGGGTATGCATTTTTTCAACCCCGTACCTGTGATGAAGCTGGTGGAATTAATCCGGGGGTTTGCCACCTCCGACGACACCCTGAATATTGCCAAAGATTTTGTGGAAACCATTAAAAAAACCTCCATTGAGGTAAAAGAGGCCCCGGGTTTTGCCGTTAACCGTATCCTCTGTCCCATGATCAATGAAGCCATCTTTGTCCTGGCAGAAGGGATTGCCAGCGCAGAGGACGTAGACAATGCCATGACCCTGGGCGCCAACCATCCCATCGGCCCCCTGGCCCTGGGAGATATGGTGGGACTGGACACCATACTCCTGGTTCTGGATGGATTTCACAGGGAATTGGGTGAAGACAAATACAGGCCGGCTCCCCTGCTGAGAAAAATGGTCCGGGCTGGATATCTTGGCCGGAAAAGCGGAAAAGGTTTTTACGATTATACAAAATAATAAAGAATTTATTCTATAAAATCGGGAGGAAAATATGGCCCAGGTGGTTGCCGACAGAAGGGATGTGGATTTTGTTCTCCACGAACAATTGCATGTAGAAAAATTAAATGAATTTGAACTTTTTGAGGATTTTGACAAAAAAACCATTGATATGGTGGTATCTGAAGCACGGAACCTTGCCATCAAAGAGCTATTACCCTACCTTGGTGAGGCCGACCAAGAGGGATGCACCTTTGACAATGGCAGGGTAACCGTCCCAAAAGTTTTTCACAGGACCTATGAGCTGTTCTGCCAAGGGGAATGGATTGCCATGGGCGATGACCCTGCCTGGGGCGGACAGGGAATGCCATCCACTGTGGCCATGGCAGCCAACAATTATTTTAACGGGGCCAATTTTCCCTTTATGCTGCACATTATCCTCCTCCACGGGGCCGGCAAACTGGTGGAACGTTTTGGCACGGACAAGCAAAAAGATTTATTCCTGAAAAAAATGTACTCTGGAGTCTGGGGAGGGTCCATGCTGCTCACAGAGCCGGAAGCTGGATCTGACGTAGGGGCCCTGACCACCAAAGCTGTTAAAAATGATGATGGAACCTATTCCATTACAGGCAACAAAATCTTTATCTCCTCCGGGGAAAATGACCTTGTGGAAAATATCATCCACCCTGTCCTGGCAAGGATTGAGGGTGCCCCTGCCGGTACGGCAGGGATCTCCCTCTTCCTTGTACCCAAATACTGGGTAAATGACGACCACAGCATTGGAGAATTCAATGATGTTGTGTGCACGGGGATTGAAGAAAAAATGGGTATCCACGGCAGCCCCACCTGTTCCATGGCCCTGGGCGGCAAGGGCCTTTGCAGGGGAACCCTCTTGGGTCAGGAAAACAAAGGAATGAGGGCCATGTTTGTCATGATGAATGAAGCCCGCCTCCACGTAGGCATGCAGGGATTTGCCTGTGCCTCAGCCTCCTATCTAAATGCCCTGAACTATGCCAGGGAAAGGGTCCAGGGAAAAGCTATAACCGCAGGAAAAGATTCTCCCGGGGTCCCCATTATCCAACACCCGGACATCCGGCGTATACTTTTAACCATGAAATCACATTCAGAAGGCATGAGAAGCATCCTTTTTTATGTGGGGCTCATGGAAGACATGGTTAAACTCAGTGATAATGAAGAGGACAAGACCCGCTGCCAGGGACTCATTGACGTACTCATCCCTGTGGCAAAGGGATATATCACCGATCGGGCCTTTGAAATGTGCAGCCAGGGAGTCCAGGTCTTTGGCGGATATGGATTTACCAGAGAATATCCCCAGGAGCAATTGCTCCGGGACTGTAAAATCACCCAGATCTATGAAGGCACCAATGGAATCCAGGCCATGGATCTTCTGGGTCGAAAGCTCATGCTCAACAATGGCAAAGCCTTTGCAGACCTTATGGATGAGGTCAAAAATACCATTGAAACCGCCCGGGGAATCCAGGAGTTATCCCCCCTGGCACAGATGATGGATACCACCTTGACCAAACTGATAAAAACGGCCCAGACTCTAGTGGCAATGGTGGGATCTGAAAACATATCCACAGCCTTTGCCCATGCCCATCCCTTTCTGGATGTCACCGGTGACACCCTCATGGCCTGGATGCTTCTCTGGCGGGCTGTGACTGCCATTGAAAAACTTTCAGACAAACCCAGGAAAAAGGATATTGCCTTTTACCAGGGCCAGCTCAAAAGCGCCCAGTTTTTCATCACTTCAATCCTGCCGGCATCCAGGGGCAAAATGGATGTTATCATTGCAGGAGATACAGCAATCATGGATATTTCAGAAGAGGCCTTTGGATCAAAATAAATTATTATATAAAGGACATAAAAATGAAAGATGTAGTAATTGTTTCCGCATGCAGAACCGCCATTGGGGCATTTGGCGGTACTTTAAAAGACCTGAACGGTGCCACCATTGCCAGCGTGACCATGAAAGAAGCCATAAAAAGAGCTAAAATTGATCCAGCCCTCATTGATGATGTCCGATACGGCACCTGTGTGGAGCATCATGACACCTTGAACACTGCCCGGGTGGCTGCTCTCATGGCCGGTATTCCCGATTCAATTCCAGCGGTTACCATAAACCGGGTCTGTATTTCAGGAATGGAATCGGTTCTCTCCGGAGCAGCCATGATCATGGCCGGTATGGCAGATATCATCCTGGCAGGAGGTGTGGAGCATATGTCCGGGGTTCCCTATACCGTGCCCAGGGCAAGATGGGGATGCCGCCTCCAGGACACCCAGTTTGTGGATGCCATGATCCATGCCCTCCACTGCGGCTCACATATACTTCCCTTTGATGACTCCACTCCTTTGAACACAGCTGAAGCCCCGGCCAGCTATTTCATGGGCAAACCCTATATCATGGGTCATACAGCTGAATTTGTTGCCCACCACCTGAATATCAGCAGGGAAGAGATGGATGAGGTGGCCCTTAGAAGCCATAACAATACGGAACGGGCAACCAATGACGGTTCCTTTGCAGAAGAAATCGTTCCCATTGAAGTGCCCCAGCGCAAAAAACCACCCCTGACCTTCGACAAAGACGAACATTTCCGCCCCGGCATGACCATGGAAAAGCTGGCTGCCCTGCCGTCAGCCTTTATCCCTAAAACCGGAAAAGTAACTGCAGGTAATGCCTCGGGTATCAATGACGGATCCACTGGCATGGTCATCATGTCTGCGGAAAAGGCCAAAGAGCTGGGCCTTGCCCCCATTGCAAGGATCAAGGCCACAGGCATGGGCGCCTGCCACCCCACCATCATGGGAATTTCCCCGGTGCCGGCTGTCAAAAACCTCATGGAAAAATCCGGCCTTGGCATAAATGATTTTGAGCTTGTGGAAGTTAACGAAGCCTTTGCTGCCCAATATATCGGCTGTGAAAAAGAATTGGGCCTGAACCGGGAAATAACCAATATCAACGGGTCCGGTATTGGCCTTGGCCATCCCGTGGGCTCCACCGGAGCCAGGATCATGACCACCCTGATCCATGCCATGAAAAAAAGGGGCAACACCCTGGGCCTTGCCACTCTCTGCGGAGGCGGCGGAGTTGCCATGGCCTGTGCCATTGAAATGCTGTAACCCATAAAAATAAAGGCCGGGGAAATCCGTTCCATTATTTTCCCGGCCTATATCTGCAGTGCCATAACAACAACCCACATACCAAAGGGGACATGAAATATCTATTTCACATACAAGAATTTTAAAATGGACCTGGATCATGTTGCCCGTTTATTAGGTGACACACAGAAAACAATAAGCACCAGATATTTGCATCCAACCGCTGAAATGTTGCACAATTTGATTAATAAAGCATCTGGATGGTAAAAAAATAACATCCCCAGGGAAATTTTCTTGGGGATTATTTTTATATATAAAAGTTTTACCCGTAGTCTATGAAATCTCCAATAAAGAACTTTCCAACAGGTCTTTCCTGAATCAATTATATTTTCACCCAAGTTGAGTCGATGAAATTTATTGCAAAGCTTGGGTCTAATACCCCGTCGCTTGCGGAGGGGTAGTTTATCGTTGATGTGTCCACCAGAAAACTAATGGGCCTAAAAAGAAATAAACGTTAATCGTATAGTTTCTTAGAATCTATAGGTTTCTCCTGATTTTAAAATATGTATATCTGATACTAAATTTTGTTTTATTCGTTGAATAGATTGATCACAGGTGTCATGGCCTGAAAGATAAACTTTTTGCGGGTCAGCCATATTTAATCTGGATATGGTTTTATCGAGATCTTCGTTGTTTATCTTTTGCCAGGGAGGTTTGCCGGTACCAATAATGGTTTGAAATTTGATTCCAATTCGATTGCCTCTGCCATCGGAAACAGGAAAATGAAGACCACCTCCAACAGCATGGATTTTCTCTTGTGATAATTGGCAGGTCATATTTAGGATGACGTCTATTGTGGGGTGGCCGCACCCCGTGAAAACAACCAGGCCCCTCCCCTTAATATTGGCAATCAATGCCTGTTCTTCTGTATAGCCAAGGAAGAAAAGACTTCGTGCAAGCGGTCCTGTTGTTGCAATGCCGGATGGTAGAATCTGGGGACCGGTAATCACTTTTGCTTCAAATCCCGGAGCCTGGGCTTTGTCAGGAAGAAAACAGGGAATGGTTTTGGATGGCATAAGTGCTTCTGGTATAGACACAGTTTTTTTCTTATGAGCTTCTATACCTCCCATATGATCAGGATGAAGGTGTGAAATCACGAGAGCGTCCACATGGTTTAAATGAAAGTTCAGCTTTTGGGCATTGTGCTCAAATGCGGGTCTTGTGGGGCCAAAGCCAACATCAAATAGCAAAGATCCCTGATTTGTTTTAAAAATATAAGAGACACCCGCATCACCAATGAAGCCTTTTTTTGCAAACCATTCCACAAGTATGGTTATTTCAAGGAAGTCGAGTTGGGGAAGATCCAGAAGGGTTGCTTTTTCAAGCCTTGTTTGGTTTATTTTCTGAACTCTTTTTAGGTTTTTTTTAAATGTATTATTCTTTTTAAACAACAATGGAATAATTACAGGTGAAGACAGGGCTAAAAAAGGCCACCATAGCGGTGATATTCTTTGATTCATTTTTTGTGTATCCCTTATGTAAAAGTAAGAACTTCTAAATAATTTTTATTTCCCAGTATCTAAACATCAAACAGATAAAATCAGCCTTCAGATTATTGTTTAGCCCGATTTTTTCCTGGGAGCAGTTGTGAAGAGTGATTTGCTTAGATAGGTTCTGTTTGACCGCTTTTTTTTCGACTTTATCAAGCATCTCTTTTTGCAGATCAACAGAATAAACCTGGCCTGAATATCCAACCATCTTTGCCATGTCAATTGAGAAAAATCCAGGCCCGCATCCAAGGTCAATTACAATATCACCTTTATTTATGTATTC
>JAOZST010000056.1:0-20723 GCA_029939535.1 Desulfobacteraceae bacterium
TGTAAAAAATGAACCGGCTCACATTTTTTTCACACTAATCCGCGATGAGCCAAAAAATTAAGGAAAGATACCCCATTTACGAAAATATAGACAATATTGTTGGAGGCACATTTGGATCGGAGGACGGCCATTTTGATGCCTATGCACTATTAATGGGATATAAAGCAAAAGCAAAATCTCTGGGTGTCAGTTTTTTACAGGATGAGGTGGCTGAACTGCTCACTGATGGAGACGGAAATCTGACCAGGCCTTCCATTCAAGGTGTGAAAACTGTTTCTGGAGAAACATTTTTTTCTTCCC
The DNA here is from genome assembly GCA_029939535.1 of Desulfobacteraceae bacterium. Classification (GTDB taxonomy): domain Bacteria; phylum Desulfobacterota; class Desulfobacteria; order Desulfobacterales; family Desulfobacteraceae; genus NBML01. The sequence continues at coordinate 301 of JAOZST010000056.1, forward strand.
ATATCGTGAATTGCACAGGGGCATGGGCAACCCGGCTGTTAAAAACAGCCGGAATTGAACTTCCGGTCAACCCGGTAAAACGTCAGGTGTTTGCTGTAAAACCTGAGTTTGTACTTGACGGCCCTCTACCGCTGACAGTTCTGCCGTCGGGATTCTATTTCAGAACAGAAACCGGTGGTCTTTTACTACTGGGCAAATCCATGGAAGATGATCCCGTTGTATTTGATTTTTCCTGGGAAGAGAACCGCTTTGAACTGTTATGGGGAGAATTATATGAGTTTGCACCCGTGTTTGAAGCATTGAAACTGATCAAAGGGTGGGCAGGACTATATGCCGTCAATACTCTGGATGCCAATGCAATTTTAGGGGAATGGCCGGATCTGAAAGGCTTTTATCTTGCCAATGGTTTTTCCGGCCATGGGTTGCAGCAGGGTCCGGCTGTGGGAAGATATATAACAGAATTGATAACAGGCAAAGAACCGACTTTGGATCTTTCTATTTTTGATCCAATGAGAATCCTTGAGAATAATCCCATCTACGAAGATGGTATTGTGTAAGGACCGCAAATTTTATAACTTTAACGAAATTGCTTGTCTTTTGATCCATCTACTACGTTCCATCAAAGGCCCGATAGGCCCGCTATTGAACCTTTAATGCGCCTTGTAGATGAACCAAAATCCTGCGCTATTTCTGTTCAACTTATTTCATCTGCGGTCTTAAGCCGGGGTCGTATTAAAAAAATAATTTTACTTTTATATTCCTTCTGTCCTATACGAGAGGAGATACAAATAAATAGGTAAAAAGGCAGGCCCATGAAATTTGATGATTTTAAGCTGGAAGTTTTTTTTGATAAGCATGAATTCAGTGCACCCTATCTCCTGACCCAGTCTGACTGTGAGTCCATGTCCATAAAAACCCTTTTGGAGTTTGAACCCGGAGCAGAACAGGAATTTTTAAATACCTGGCTGGGATATACCCAGGGCCGGGGAAATCCAGAGCTCTGCCGGGAAATTTCACGGCTGTATACCAGCCTCTCTTCCAAAGATGTGGTGGTCCATGTGGGGGCCCAGGAAGCCATATTTAATTTTATGAATGTGCTTCTGGAGGATAAAGACCACGTTATTACCCTGACTCCAGCCTATCAGTCCTTGTTTGGAGTGGCTGAGGCCATTGGGTGTAAGGTTTCCCAATGGGATCTGAAACAGGCAAAGGCCGGGTGGAAACTGGATATGGCATTGCTTGAGGATATGATTCAGCCCGATACAAAGCTTATCTGCATCAATACTCCCAACAATCCAATCGGCTATACCCTTACCCGGGAAGAGATGGACCAGATTACCAGGCTGGCAAGGCAGCACGGGATATATGTTTTTTCAGACGAAGTGTATAAAGGACTTGAAACCAGGAAAATCTTCAGATTTCCGATGATTTTTTCCAAAAATATTCAGACTTTTTTCAGTACAACAGGCCAACAGCCGGTCCCATTGCCTTTCACCGGATGAATATGGACCAGCCCATTGGAGAATTCTGTGACCAGATGGTTGCTGAAAAAGGAGTACTGCTCCTGCCTGCCCATATCTATTCCTTTAGCGGTAACTATTTCAGGATGGGATATGGGAGAAAGGATTTCAAAACCTGTCTGGCGCATTTTGAGGAATATTTAAAAGAAAAACACCTTATTTAAGTCTACTAAAGAAAGGAAAATTTCATGAAATCCATTGAAGACGAATTGATCATAAACAAGATGAAACTAAAGAATAGACTGGTTCTGCCGCCTTTGACCACTAATTACGGAACAGATCAGGGCAGGGTAACCCCTGAGATACTGAAGTTTTACAAAGAACGTTCCAAGGACATGGGACTGGTGATTGTGGAGGCTGCTGCTGTAAGCCCTGACGGACGTATTGTTCCGGGGAGCCTGGGGCTGTGGGAGGATGGGCAGGTAAAAGGTATGACCGAACTTTCCAATACTATCAAACAGGCCGGTGCCCGGGCCGTGATCCAGCTGAACCATGCCGGTGCCAAGGCCTGTCCACTGGGAATTAATACCAAAGGCCTGTCTCCTTCCGGTGTGGCCTGCCGCCCGGGGGTTGTTCCGGTGGTCATGGATACCGGAGATATGGAAAGGCTGATGACGGATTTTGTATCTGCAGCAATCCGGGCTGCAGAAGCAGGGTTTGACGGAGTTGAAATCCATGGTGCCCATCTTTATTTGTTAAGCCAGTTCCTTTCTCCTCTGACTAATTTAAGAAAAGATCAATATGGCGGAGATACTGAAAAAAGAGCTGCCCTTGCCCTGAAAATTGTGACAGAGACAAGAAAACGCCTTGGTCTGGATTATTCTGTTTTTTTCCGTCTCAATGCCGTTGAAAATATGGATGGCGGCCAGACCCTGGAGCAGGCCCTTGTCATTGGAAAACTCCTGGCAGAGGCCGGTGTTGATGCTCTGGATATATCCCTTGTGGCCAATGGTTCATGGAAGACAATTGGGGATGAAAAGATCCTGGTTTCCAGCTCTGCCCTGGCCAAGGACCAGGCTCCGGGTTCCAATGTAGATATTACAGCTCAGTTTAAGCAGGCCTGCAATGTGCCGGTTATTGCCGTTGGCAAGCTTGGCACCAGAAAAGAGGCTGAGGCTGCAATTCAAAATACAGGCGTTGACATGGTAGCCATTGGAAGACAGATGATCTGTGATCCCAGAACAGGGGAAAAAATTCTGGCAGGTAAAAAGACCTCTGAAGGAGAGGGTAATCAGATCATTGCCTGTGAGGAATGCATGGCATGCTTTGCCTCCATTGGTAAGGGCAGTCCCCTGACCTGCAAGGTTAATAAGGATCTTCCCGGGTAAAGACAAGGACAATAGCACCAAATTATATGAAAATATTTTGAAAATTAGACAAATTCTGAAAGAAAAATATGGGCGGAACAAATCCGGATATCATCTTTTGAAATAAGATCAACGTCATTTTCAAGTATCACCTGGACTGCCTTGACATCAGGAAAACGGGTTTTTAAATAATATAGAGGTCTATTTATTTTTTTTCCGGATTTTTTGCATTCAATAAAATAAATAGGGTTTTTGTCTTCTGTTATTACAAAATCGACTTCTCTTTTGTCAATATCCCTGAAGTAACGCAATTCAAGTTCCCGACCCTGTGTATCCTGTAAAAAAAAACACCATTTTAAAAGGTGACAAGCTATCATATTTTCAAATCGCTTTCCCATGTCTTTAATAAGAGTCCAGTCAAAATGGTAATGTTTTGCCTCTTTTTTTACTGCTCTGATTTTTGGCGCACCAAAAGGATAAATCCTGAATATCATATAAAGGTTTTCAAGCATATTTATCCATCGCGCAACCGACTGGTGAGATACCTGCAAATCCTGTCTGAGGGCATTGATTGACAAAGGACTTCCCACCAGATCGGGCAGGCGGAATACCAAATGTTCTATCAACCCTAAATCTTTTACATTTTCAAGGTCCGCCAGGTCTTCACGGACAAGCCTTGACCGATACTCTCTGCTCCATCGTTTTGTCTGTCTTTCAGACTGCAAAAAAAATGGTTCCGGGAAACCGCCATAAATCATAAGGCTTTCAATGGTTTCCCTGGTGTGGATATCAAGCTCGGCAAAGGTTAATGGTAAAAGTCTGTGAAAATGATAACGCCCCTGTAAAGAATCTCCCCCACGGCGATAATAATCAAGTCGCGCACTCCCAGTGACAAGAATTTGTATCTTGTCCCCACGTTTATCATAAAGGCCTTTTACGATCTGGCGCCACCTGGAAAATTTATGGATTTCATCCAGTACCAGATAACCGGGCCCTGCAGGGAACATTTCAGACATTATTTTTTCCCGGTCCTCCAGCGCATCCCAATTTATATATCTTTTTTCCGGGTCAAAGCCTGCCTGCTTGCAAAGATACTTTGCCAGGGTAGTTTTTCCTGCCTGTCGTGGGCCACCTATAAAGACCATTTTCTGCACCAGGTCTTGGGAAACTATATTTTCGATATATCGGTTTAAATATTCTGCCATTTTAATCTCAATCCAAAATTACTCGCAGTTTTTTTTTGATAGAGTTAAATATACTCGCAAAAAAGCAAGATGTCAATCCGGAGTCGCCGGGTAAAAATGGAAGATGAGGCTTTCCAGCATTTCAGGTATGGATTTATTTTTTCATTCTATCCCCTGCCTGCCCGGACAGAGAAAGGATTATCGGATCGGCACCTTCTCAAGCCAGTATCCGTCGGGATCATTTATGAAATATAGGCCAGGCCCATTTCCCTATATTATTATTCTGATCTGAGCTCACTTAATGGCAAATATCCAGGTTTCAAAATAGAGTCTTTTGTTTTTATAAAAATTGATATAAAATACTCGTTTAATCGGATTTTTTCCAGGGAACCGGGCAATAAAATATTTTTGAAAAGGGGATCAGCCAATTCAAGATTTTGATATAAAAGAGATAAAATCCCGCTGGCATCATAAATCTCCTGAATTTGAAGGGACTCTTCAGGATCATATGGTTCATACCCTGAAAACCGATTGCCTTCTGGGGAATTTTAAAAGGCCGGTGAACCTGGATTTGCGTGGAATAAATTTGAATAACCAGGATCTTTCAGGGCTTGACCTTTCAGGGTATGACCTGTCCTTTGCCAGTATGAACCGGGTTAACCTTGCTAAAACCAATTTAAGTCATGCAGTCCTACAAGAGGTCAGCCTGGAAAAAGCCATTCTGGACGAGTGCGAATTCATGGGCTCTGATCTCAGCCATGCCAGTTTAAATGAATGCAGTGCAAAAATGTGCGGGTTTGGCGGGGCCAACCTTTCCCATGCCAGCCTGATTAATGCAGACTTGAGTGATGCTGTGTTCAGCAGATCCATAATGGTTTCAGCCGACTTGAGAGCTTCTGATTTGAGACGGTCAAGGCTGTCTGAGGCAGACTTGTCCAATGCAATTTTTACAAGGGCAGTTCTGGAAGAGAGTGATTTAAAGAAGAGTAATGTGGCCAATACCAATTTTGAACTGGCCAATATGAAGGGATGCCGTCTTCTGGGAATTAAAAATTTTAAAAGGGCTGACTGGATTGGAGCGGATATCCGGGAAATGGATCTCCGGGGGGCTTTCCTGGTTCGGCGGTATATTGCAGATGAAAATTATTTATATGAATTTCAGACCCAGAGCAGGCTCAATAAAATAATCTATTGGGCCTGGTGGGCTACCTCGGACTGCGGCAGAAGTCTTATGCGGTGGTTTGTGTGGTTGACAGGCGCTACTCTTGTGTTTGCAGGCATTTATACCCAGGTAGGTGTTGATTACGGAGATTATGAAACCTGGTTTTCCCCCATATATTTCAGTTTCGTGACCCTGACGACCCTTGGCTACGGGGATGCTGTGCCAGCCACTTTTACGGCCCAGGTTTTTGTCACTATGCAGGCCATAACCGGATACATGGGCCTGGGGGGATTATTAAGTATATTGGGAAATAAAATGGCACGACGTGCCGAATAATAGATACGAGGAACTATGTTCTCATTTTTTACCAGAAAGACAGATCCAAAAGCAAAATTGAAGAAAATACTGAAAGGGTATGAGCTTCCCTCTTTTCCCGCAGTGGTCATGCAGATCCTGCAAAAAATCAGAAGTCCGTATTCGTCTATCTCCTCCATTGCGGAATCCCTTTCCCTTGATCCTGGAATATCGGTAAAAGTGTTGAGGATTGCCAATTCTGCAGCATTTTCACCTGGTAAAAAAGTGAAAAACCTCACCCAGGCCATTGCCCTGGTGGGGATATCCCAGTTGGAATCCCTGGTTCTGGGCGTGGGTGTTGCCAAGGGGATTCCAAAGCAATCCTGCCAATGGCATGATCCTGCCCAATTCTGGTTGACATCTGCCAGACGTGCCATGCTGGCCAGTGATCTTGCCCTTTTGCTTTGCCCTGCAAAGGAATCTGAATGTTTTACAGCGGCATTTCTTCAGGACATGGCATTACCATTTCTTGCCTGCCATAGAAGCGATACATATGATTCTATCTTTAAGAAATGGCATCTTGAGGGAGGTGACCTTGCCATGCTGGAAAGGGAACACCTGGAGTGGGACCATGCCGAGGTGGCTACCTGGATCGCCAGTGAATGGGGCCTTCCGGAAAATATCGCCGCCGCCATCCAGGGGCACCATGGACAAACAGTGGAAGATTATGAATCCCTTGGGCCGGTCAGACTTGCGGCCGTTCTCCGGGAAGAAGATGATAATTCAAGCATTGATGAGATGATTGCAGAGGCCAGGGATACCTATGGGGTGTCTGAGGATAAAATGCAGGCAATTATCGAACCTGGATTTGAAAAAGCAAAGGACCTGGCCCGGCTGATTGTTTAACATACAAATAGGTACTGGTATGCTGGCTGAAAAAGGAGAAATCAGGAGCTTTATTTTACAAACCTGAAAAGAATAAATAGATGATGATAACTGCTCCTATTTTTGCTCCTGGCCGATGGGTATATTTCTGGCTGGTTCTTTTTTGTCTTCAGGCGACCCTGCCAGCTCTGTCCAGGGGATACACCCGGTCCCAATACCAGAAATTTCAGAATTCAATCATTGATCAGCGTCTCCGCCTGAATCCGGCCTTTAAAAAGATAAAACGGAAAAAGACCCGATATATTATTGTTCATACTTCTGAATTGGGTCTTGATGCAACCTTGCGGGTTGTCTCAAAGGGAAAACAATTTAAAAGCGGTTATAAAACACCAGGCGGACATGCCCATTATGTGATTGCCAGGAACGGCCGTACCTATAAGGTTTTGGATAGAAAATACAGGGCAGACCATGCAGGAATGTCCATGTGGAATGGGCAGGAGGATATTTCCAGGGTTTCTGTGGGTATTGAACTTGTGGGATATCATAATGCACCCATCACTAAAAATCAGTATAAATCTGTGGGCCTGCTGATTAAGATTTTACAAAAAGTCTATGGCCTAAGGGACCAGGATGTGCTGACCCACAGCCAGGTGGCCTATGGCAAGCCCAACCCCTGGTTTAAGAAAAATCATCGGGGCCGCAAGCGATGCGCTAAAAATTTTATTCGTTCAAACGCTGGATTGGAAAAGACCTGGGCCTATGATCCAGATGTCAGGGCAGGAAGACTCATGGAAGATCCTCTGCTGGCCAAGGTGTTTTATGGTATTGGCACTGATCCCATGAACCTTGCTGACACCAGGGTTAACCAGTCCAATATTATTTCAAAAACAAATTCTGCCTGGTCCATTGCAGGGGAAGATTTCGACAGCAGGACAACTGCCTATCTTCTTCCCGGAGGGCAGATGATTGCCGGCAGCAGGATCAATGAAAAAATCGGCTGGGACAATCTGCCGGTAAATACAAAGGTTCTTTTGAACCAGGAACCAGAGATAAAAGGAGTTAAGGCTCGAACTTCGGTCAGAGTTATTTCCAATACCAGGACAGCCTGGTCCCATGCAGGCACAGCTTACAAAGAGGATACCACCTTCTATTTTTTGCCTTCAGGGAAAATTTATCCAGGTCCCAGGATATCGGACTGGGATGACCTGCCTTTGAACACCAGACTGATCGTGGGATATAAAGGGCCATTTCAGCTTACAAAGGTCCAGACTGCCTATAAAATAGCAGGCAGAAAATATAAGGATGTAACAACCCTTTATTTTTTGCCTCCGGAACAATTGATTACAGGGAACAAGATAGCAGATTTCAGCCAGATCCCCAAAGGGACCCAGGTGTTTCTGCCTGTGCCTTAGAAAAACGATTAATTGATGCTAAAAATCGTACCGAAGGAATCCCCTTTGATAAAGCCTGTGAAGACCTTGGAGTTTGATCAAACCGGTTTTGAAGACCTTGGCTGGCGGATCGATAAAGACAGGTAATTAAGGTCAATAGGAATAAAAAAGGTCCTGAACTTCCTGGAAACTGCGTTTTTTTAAAAGAGCCAGCATGAGCAGTATCCTTGCCTTGGCCGGGTTGAGTTCATCCGAGACAATAAAATTATTTGCATCATCATCCACTTCAACGTTTCTGCCCACGGTTCCCGTGGGAACCCGTGAGGATCGTATAATGAAGACACCTTTCCCGGCCATTTGTGCTGCTTTTTCTAAAGTGGCTTTATTCATGTTTCCATTGCCGTCACCGGCAATTATAATTCCCTTTGCCCCGTTGGTAACGGAGCAATCCAGGAGATCCGGCGGCATATCAGCACAGGCATAAATGATGTCCACCCGGGGAAGAACGCCTGTCTTGTTAATGGAAAATTCACTGAGAATGGTGTGTTTCCGAAAGGGACCCCTGAAATATTTAATGGTTCCGTATATCACAGTTCCGATCAAACCGTTTACCGGAGACAGGAATGTCTCCACAGAGGTGGTATTGGTTTTTGTCAGGGAATGGGCTCCGTGGATTCTATCATTCATGACTACCATCACTCCCCTTTCCCTGGCCCTGGAATCGGCTGCCACTGCAATGGCATTGTACAGGTTCAGGGGGCCGTCGGCACTCACGGCAGTGGAGGGCCTCATGGCACCTGTCATGACAACAGGTTTATGGTTTTGCACGGTCAAATTCAGAAAAAAAGCAGTTTCTTCCATGGTATCCGTTCCATGGGTAACCACAACTCCGTCAATATCCTGTCTGGCTAGGAGTTCATTGATACGGCAGGAAAGGCTTACCATGATTTTAAAGGACATATCCTGGGAGCCCACACTGGAAAACTGCTCCCCATCCACAAGGGCCAGGTTTCCAAGATCAGGCAGGACCTGGATCATTCCATCAATTCCTACCTTGGCTGAGGTGTATCCAGCCTGGGTGGGAGATGGGGCTGCGCCGGCAATGGTGCCGCCTGTGGCCAGTATTTTTACGCTGGGCAGTGTTTTCATCGATTCTCCATTTATTTTATAAGCTGTTCTTTGGGAATGCATATAACGTCTTATACTATTGAATGCCCTGGGCAGGGAAGCCAAAAAAATATTTTACCCTGACCTGGTTGAAAAACCCCGATTTTTTTTGTTAGGTGTTGCAAAGGGATAAAATCCTGAATAAAATCTGGGGAATTGATTATTCTGGTACCACAAGAACCCTTGATCAGCACATTACCAATCTGAGAAAAAAATAGAAAAAGATCCTGGAATCCCTGTGGTTATCACCCTGGCTCATGGGGTGGGACACAGGTATTCTGTTTCCTGAATCTGGATTTGACGATTAGTTGATATATCAACTAAGCTTAAAATTAAAAAACCCGCACGAATCCTATAAGTACCGCTTCTTATTGTCTAATATCAGTTTTTTATTTATCAGTTATTTGATTTTTTCCTTGACAATGCAATTAGTCTATCGCTATGTAATAGCTATGAAATAGATAGCAACCCAATGCATTTTACAAAGAGTTTTTATATTAGCAAATAGGAGAGGGTGTATGCCGTCAAACAAGTATTTTAAGCATGAAGGCCCATGGTCTGATGCAAATGATCCGTTGATGTGTAGCGATACCGGGGACTGGCGAACCAAGCGCCCGGTGGTGGACAAGGATAAATGTATATTTTGCGGATTTTGTGCCATTTATTGTCCCATCCAGGTGGTTGAAATGAAAGGGGATACCCATTTTGAAGCAGACCTGAGTTTTTGCAAGGGCTGCGGTATCTGTGCCAAAGAATGTCCCAAACAGGCCATTACCATGATTCCAGAGGGGGAGTTTCAAAAATGAATATTAAAACAGAGAAACGATCTCAGATGAAGGTGATTACCGGAAACGCGGCAGCAGCCATTGGCGCTAAACTGGCCCGTCCTGATGTGGTAGCTGCCTACCCCATTACTCCCCAGACCGAAGTAATTGAACAGATTTCCACTTTTCATGCATCCGGAGAAATGGATTGTGAACTCATTACAGTGGAAGGGGAAAATTCAGCCATGAATGCTGTCATGGCGGCTTCCCTTGCCGGCGGCCGGGTGTTTACGGCTTCCTCTTCCTGGGGACTTGTGTTTATGTACGATGCTGTCCTGGCCACGGCCGGTGCCAGGGCACCTGTGGTAATGGTCAATGTGAACCGGGAAACCCCGGGGATTATTGCTGTGTCTTCGGGCCAGCAGGATATGATTTCAACAAGGGACAGCGGGTGGATATTTCTGGTGGCTGAAAGCTGTCAGGAAGTTCTGGACATGGTTATCCAGGCCTATCGTCTGGCAGAGGATTATGATATCCAGATACCGGTGATGGTCCACTATGATGGTTTTTACCTTTCCTACCTGTCTGAAGGTGTGGATGTGCCCTTTCAGGAAGATGTGGACAAGTTCCTTTCTGTTCTCAAGGACCAGCCCGGCAGGACAACACTGAAGCCGGGCCAGAAATTGGGAGTAGGCTCCCATGGTATTCTTGGCGGATACCTGGAACTAAGGCATAAACATGTGATGGCTTTTGAAAGATCCAAGGATAAATTTGATGCCATTGACAAGGAATACAACGATATTTTCGGGCGGAGCTATGGCGGCCAGGTGGAAGAATACCGCATGGAAGATGCCGATGTGGTTCTGGTGGGATCCGGCTCCATGTGCGGCACCATTAAATCTGTCATTGACGAACAGCGGGAAAAAGGTATAAAGGCCGGGCTTTTAAAGATTCGCATGTACCGTCCCTTTCCCTCCGAGGCCCTGGTGGCATCCCTTGCAGACAAAAAAGCCATTGGCGTGGTGGATAGAAGTCTTGCCTTTGGATTTAAAGGGGGCCCTATTTATACGGAACTCAAGGCATTTGAAACCCAGCTGAAGGGTTCAAAACTGATCAGTTTTATTGACGGAATTGCCAATAGCGATATCACCACGGACAATGTGGTGAAAATGATTCAAACCACCCTGGATCTGGCCTCGGGCAAGGATGTTCCAGAGGTTACATGGGTATGTTATCCCGAAGCCAATAAACCCCAATCAAATGAAGTGGGAGGGCAGTAAAATGGAGAAAAAAGTTAAACCCAAGAAAGTCAAACCCACAAAAGTATTGGACTACCTCAAGCATGAGGACCCTTTTTCAAAGGGAGTGGCCTTTTGTCCCGGCTGCAGCCTGGAGCTGCTGCTGAGGTTTATTCCCCAGGTTTTAGGAAATGATATTGTGATCACAGGAACTCCCTCCTGTTCAGCACCGGTTCTTCTGGGTCAGAACAATCAATCCTGGCATAGTCTGTCCTATTTTGGAACGCTCATGACCGGTGCTGCTGCCAATGCAACAGGTCTTGCCCGGTATTATAAAAAAGCAGGTATTGACAATACAGTGGTTTGTTTCAATGGGGACGGCACTGCCGCAGATATAGGTTTTGGCAATCTGTCCGGGGCAGCAGAACGTAATGAACCCTTTATTTATATCTGTTATGATAATGAAGGGTATATGAATACAGGCATCCAGAAAAGTGGAACCACGCCCTATGGGGCCGCCACCACCACCACGCCCCCTGGGCTGGTATCCAAGGGGAAAAACCTGCGGAGGATGAATCTGGGCCTTAAAATGGCCATGCACAAGATTCCCTATGCTGCCACGGCCACCATGAGCAACCTGGAAGATCTGGCCAAAAAGCTGTTAAAAGCCAAAGAGGCAAAAGAAAGAGGTTTTGCCTTTCTTCATGTGTTTGCACCCTGTCCCACGGGCTGGGGATCGGCCACGGAAAATACCATTGAGATATGCAGGCGGGCCGTGAATACCAATTATTTCCCGTTGTGGGAAGCTGAAAACGGCAGGGTCAGGATGACCAAAACCGTTAAAAAACCCAAACCCATTGCCCACTACACTGAATTAATGAAAAAATTTGCCCATCTGACCCCGGAAGATCTTGAGATTTTACAGGATGATTTGGATTATGAAGTTTGCATGCTGGGCGGGTTAAGTGTTCTGGAAGCCGAATGTCAGCTTCCATTATCTGCAGACGAATAAAGGAGGATTAAGATATGAGCGAAGTCAGATTTCACGGCAGAGGAGGCCAGGGTGTTGTGACAACCTCCAAGATTCTGGCCAATGCCTTTGCCAGGACCGGGCAGTTTGGTGCCAGTTTTCCCATGTTCGGTTTTGAAAGAAGGGGGGCTCCTGTGACTGCATTTGGCAGGTTTTCCCATAAGCCGGTTCGGGAAAAGACCCAGATCTATAATCCTGATATCCTGGTGGTGCTGGATCCTTCCCAGAAAAATTCATCCATAGTTTTCAAGGGTCTTTTGCCCGGTGGAATGATGCTTTTAAATGATTCAGATACTAATGCCGGTATCTCCCATGAAAATCTGGAAAAACTGGCCATCATTGATGCTAATAAAATTGCATTGGAAGAGATAGGTCTTCCCATCCCAAATACCGTTGTGGTGGGTGCATTTGCAAAAATGTCCGGCCTGCTGGAAATTGAGCCTGTGATAGAGGCGCTTCAGGATTATTTTTCAGGTAAAAAACTGGCAGCCAATGAAATTTGTGCAAAAAGAGGATTTGAAGAGGTAAAAATTTTTGATCTATAGATAACAATTAGATAAACATTTATCTCAAGAATGGGATAACTTTTTAATTATATAAGGAGTTCTTATGCCTAGATGGGGAATGGTAATCGACGTAAAAAGGTGTATTGCCTGCTGGGGCTGCACCATCGCATGTAAAGAGGAACATTTTCTTCCTCCCAGGGTATTCTTTAACAGGGTGCTCATCGGAGAGACCGGGAAATTCCCGACATCCAGCAAATTGATCTATCCGGTTCTCTGTAATCATTGCACTGATGCTGCATGCGTGGAAGCATGTCCCACCGGAGCAACCTATATCAGGGAAGATGGAATTGTCGTTGTTGACGATGACAAATGTGTGGGTTGCAGGGCCTGTCTTGTGAGCTGCCCATACCAGCAGAGAACCTATTATGATCAGAAAGTAAAAGATCGGGAGTATTTTCCGGGTCAGGGTAAAACCGAGTATGAACTTCTTGGAGAAAAGCTTTATCCCATGAAAGTGGGAACAGTTATTAAATGCAATTTCTGTTCGGAAAGGGTTGATGATGGCCTTAAAAAGGGTCTTACCCCTGGGAAAGATGAAGAAGCAACACCTGCATGCGTAAATGCCTGTCCCGTAGGTGCAAGGGTCTTTGGCGATCTCAGTGATCCAGACAGTGAAATCAGCCGCCTGATCATGGAGAAAAAGGGTAAACAGCTCCGGCCGGAATTTGGAACGGAACCGGCAGTCTATTATATTGATTAAATACAGGGGGAAACATGACCTATAAAACAGATGAAATTTGGGAAGATAAATGGGTAAATACCACCTGTGGCGTATGTTATTGCGGCTGTGCTGCAAGGGTTCGGGTGGTGAATGGTGTGCCGGTAAAGGTTGAAGGGATAAAAGAGAGTACCATGGGAGGTACTGACGGCGGGCTCTGCGGTAAGGGAATTGCAGGGCTGATGTACTACCATGATCCCAACAGGATTAAAAAACCATTGCGGCGGACAAATCCTGAAAAAGGGTTTGGAGTTGATCCCAAGTGGAAAGAGATTGAATGGGACGAGGCCCTTGAAGAGATTGCCACCCGCATGAAAAAAATCATGGAGGACAATCCCAATAAAATTCTATTCACAAATCAGACAATGCGGGCCAGTGACGGTCCCCATAACCATCTTTATTTTTATGCAAAGGCTTTTGGTATACCCAACAACGGTAATTTTATTATTGGCGGCGGCAGCCTGCACTGCGGTAATGCAGCCCATATGCTGGGCGGATTGATCCACGGGGCCTGGTCAATCGCACCGGACTGGCGATATACAAACTATGTACTCAAATGGGGGTCCAGCAAGGGAACCGGGTCCGGACATTCAGCCATGATTAATGCAAGGCTGAGGGCTGATGGTGTGAGAAGGGGAATCAAAGAGATAGTTTTTGATCCCATGGGTAACTTTGCAGGAGGCAAGGCAACAAAATGGGTTGCACTCCTTCCCGGCACCGACACTGCAGTGGGGCTTGCCATTGCCAATTATATCCTCAACACCCGGGGAGAAATTGACGAACTATATCTAAGGGCAAAAACAAATTTTGTTTATCTCATACGTGAAGACGGAACCTTTGTCCGTGATGAAGAGACAGATAAGCCCATTGTGTTTGATGAAAAAGCAAAAAAGATAAAAGTCTTTGATGATCCATCCATTGCCTATGAAGATTTTGCCCTGGAAGGAGACTTTGAATATAATGGTGAAAAATGCCGGCCCTGCTTTATGGCATTAAAAGAGCATTTAAAACAATTTACCCCGGAATGGGCCTCTAACATCAGTACGGTTCCCGTGGGAACAATTCTTGAGGTTGCAAAGGGCTGGGTGGATAATGCCCAGATCGGTTCCACCATTACAATTGAAGGCCAGACATTTCCTTATCGACCTGTATCCTCTGTAACCTTCCGTGGTGCCCAGGGACATTCAAACGGAATTCATCAGGTTGCAGCCATTGATCTAATCAGCCAGCTTGTGGGTGCTGAGGATGTACCCGGAGGTACAATGGGGTGGCCGTCTGTCAGGCGCAGATATCCTGGCGGTCAATACGAACGCCTGCCCAAGGTGGGAAAAGACGGGGTTATTGTTCCTTCGGTTTTTTATTCCCATGATCCATGGCCTGTCCATCCACCAAGCTATCCCTGCACCAATTCAGGGTGTGTTGAATTCTGGTCCCATTCCACCCTTTCCCATATCCCCTATGTGAAAGAAAAAAATTATATCCAGGAAAAATTTGGTGTTGAAAAAGTCCAGCCGGAAATGATTTTCGGAATCGCAGTGAACTTTCTCATCAGCCAGTCTGACTGGGATGTTGCCCTGGACAATTTTAAGGATTGTTTTGTCGTGCTCAGCGATATCTGGGTCAATGAAACCGATCAGGCCATAGGTGATATCATCCTTCCGGATACCTCTTATCTTGAAAAAGATACCTGGTCTTCTGAAATTGACAGTTTTTTCTTTAATGGAAGTCCTTCCTATGAAGACTGGTATGTGCATCTACAGAAACCCGTTGCAAAACCCATTGGCGAATCAAGGGATTTCATGGACGTTTATCTGGATGTTGCTAATCGTGTTGGTGTTCTGGACAAATACCATGAGCTTCTTAATGATTATTACAGCATTACCGATGAAAATCTTCAACTTAAACCCGGTGAAGTATTGAACTGGAAGGAAGTTGGAGAAAGAGTTCTTACATGGGTTTACGGGGATGATAAAGAAAAAATTAAGGAACAGGGATTTGCAACCTGGCATAAGCCCATTGAAGATGTCTATTGGAGATGGCATATGCCCACCAGGTGCCCGGTTTATATGGAATTTTTGATCCATGACAGAAGAGCTGCTGAAAAGATCATGAAAGATACCGGGTTTGAACTTGAAATGGATATGGATCAATATGGTCCCCTGCCCAACTGGTTCTGGCCCACATCCCACAAGGAACTTGATGCTGAATATGATCTTCTGGCCTTTTCCTATCGTGATGTTCTCCACACAAATAACTCAACATTTCAAAATCCCCTGGTTGACGAAGTCAGCCAGATGAGCCCTTACACCTTTACAATAACATTAAATAAAGGCCTGGCAGATAAAAAGGGATTCAAGGATGGGGACATTATCTGGATGGAAAATAAATATGGAACAAAAGAAAAAGGTATAGTGAAAACCATGGAAGCCCAGCATCCAAAGGTTCTCGGTGTCTGCGGACAGGGCGGTTTATGGGCAGACAAAAGACCCATTGCCAAGGGCAAGGGAAGTAATTTCTGCAAGCTGCTTCCATCCTATTTGAGGCATTATGACCCCATCACAGGAAATATTGAAACTTCTGTTGCTGTTAAAATTTATAAAGGCTAAAGGGAGGATTGAACAATCATGAAACAAAGAAATGAACTTGAAAAAATTATGTTCCATCCTACCAGCAGCGGTTTAAAACCCTATGAATGGATGATGAAACCCACTGCCCAGACCCAGTGGATTGATGATAAGGGGATTTTTCTGTGGCTGGCCTTCTTTTTCTCTGAAATCGGGGCAGGCCTGTATTTTGTGTCTCTGTTTTACCAGTACAGGGCAGGGATTGTCCTGGGCTGGCTCATCACCCTGATTCTTGGAGGAGTGATCCATATCCTGTACCTGGGGAATCCAATGCGGGCCTGGAGGATGATCATGAAACCCCAAACCTCGGAATTATCCAGAGGCATATGGATCATCGGGGTCTTTGCTGTTTTAGGATTCCTTCAGATCATTACCCCGGGCGGGTTTAATATGATTTTCAACTTTATCATGGGTGTTTTATGTCTTTTGATCATTTCCCATGGATTTGCCACCATGAATGTGGTCCGGGCCCTTCCGGCCTGGAGTTCCACAATGGTCCTGCCCCTGTCCATTATTTCAGGAATCTGGGTGGGCAGTCAGTTGTTGCAGCTCATGTTTGCCATGGGCGGTAATGGTGCTCTTAAAGCTGGCATGGAGGTCTGGTCCCAGGCATTTTTTCTCATTTACCTGCTGTGCATTATCCTGTATGTATGGGGAACATTTCATTCCAATGAAATCGGGAAAGAGTCAATTCAAACCCAGATCAAAGGGGACCTGTCACGGTTTTTCTATGTCGGGGTATGTGGTCTGGGCCTGGCCCTGCCAGCAATTCTTACTCTGATCATGTGGGGGGGGAATACCAATGGATTCCTGATTTTTTTACGGCTGGCTTCTGTGTTGGCCGGGGATCTTGCCATCCGGTATACCATCATGAAAAGTGCTGTATACAGACCATTGATTTAAAAAAACAATGTAAAAACAGGCAGGAAGGCAATGTGCTCTTTCCTGCCTGTTTTGTTTTTATCCAGTGTTTATATGAAAAAGAATCTTACCACAGAGTTCACAGAGGACACCGAGAATAGAACTCTGTGATCTCTGTGTGCTCTGTGGTTAAAATATTTTTTATAGTTTGTTGTGCCCGCCAAGGCATGGCTGTTATTTCATATTGAAAAAAAAAGCAAAAAGATATAGTTTGGCTGTATAATAGATGAAATCAATTTAGGATCTTATATGGCAGATAAAACGAGAAACAATTCTGAGGAAATAGCCACCAGGCCCCAAACCAAAGTGAAATTTGAGGTTTATGGTGAGGAAATGATTGAAAAAGAGGTCAAGTCCTCGGGCAACAGCGGAAGGATCTATCTTCCCCCCAACTGGGTGGGTCACACAGTTAAAATTATCAAAGTAGAATAAGAATGGAGAATCTTGTGAAAGAAAACGTGAACATAAGGGGAATCAGGGCTGAAGATGCCCAGGCCATTCAGGATATACGAATTTCAATTTCAGAAGAAGATGCAAAAGTCGATTTTGAAAAACTGCTTGAGCAGCATATAGGTGATGGAAATGGCAGTACAAGCCTGGTGGCTGAATTAAATGGAAAGGTTGTGGGTTACATGATTTCCACTACACTCTATGCTGGATTTGGTATCCAGAAAAGTGCCTGGATTATGGCCATTGGTGTCCATCCCTACCACATGGGCAAGGGTCTTGGAATCAAACTTGCCAATAGAATCTGCGATCTCTACAAGGAGAAAGGCGTTAACTCCATTTATTCCTCTGTGCTGTGGGACTCCATTGATGTACTTTCTTTTTTTAAAAAACTTGGGTTTAAGCGCAGCGAGTTTATCAATTTGAAAAAAGATCTTTAGCCTTCTTAAAAAATATCCTGCTTTGATGTATCCATCTTCCAGTCAATCGGTTGTATTGTCTCCGGTATTGATAACGATATCGCTGTTAAATGAAATCAATACACACTCTTATAACTATATTGATACATGCGCAATGGCCAAATCATAATCCCATTAATTTTAATATTAGGCTCAAATCTTATCGTTGTTCTAACAGAAATGTTCTGTCCTTCTAACACATAAAGTTAAATATACCTGATTTTTTACCCAGGATTATTTTTTTTAAAAGTTGCACTATGGATAAAAATTAGGTAAATTATGGAGTTCTCACCATCGAACGTAGCACGACAATCTACAGATGAATTGAAAGATGAGCATGCAAAGGCTGTCGTTTCTTAATGCCTTTTAGTGTAAAATAATCTTTTGGGGCAAAATTTTACCGATTACCGGTCAATGCCGGTAAGACGGGACAATGCAATGGTCTTGCACTCCTTGTGTTTGTTTTATTATTGCCATTTTATTCACATTTAATAGGGAGATGAAAATGGGAAAAACAAGTCAAAAAGAAAAAAATACCAACGCGATCACCAGACGATCATTTATCAAAAAAACGACGACCATGGGTCTTGGCGTTTATGCTACTGCCGGTATAGGGCCCTGGTTTATTAAAGATGCCTTGTCATCATCGGGCAACTTGAATCTTTATACCTGGCCGGATTACTCCAAAACTGAAGTCATCAAAGCCTTTGAAAAATCCACCGGCATCAAGGTCAAGGTAACCAACTACTCCTCCAACCAGGAGTGCATGAATAAATTGCGTGCTGCCCGGGCCAAGGGATTTGATATTGCCCAGCCCTCCCTGACTGAAATCGCATTGCACATGGAATTTGAATTGTACCAGGCAATTGATGAAAACAAAATTCCAAACTTGAAAAACCTTGAACCCTCTTTCTATGAATCATCCAAAGAACAAGGCGGTGTTATCAATGGAAAACGCGTAGGTCTGCCCTATGACTGGGGCACAGAGGCGATTACCTTTAACACCGATAAACTTAATTATAAATATGGTGACCTATCCTATGGAACCATGTGGGAACCTGAGTTTAATCAAAAAGTGACCTGTCGGCCGCATTCGGTATTTATTGGTGCCGGATTATACCTGGATGCAACAGGCCAGGTGCCATCCAACAGGATGTATGATACCTATGAAAGCGAAGCAAAAATGCGTAAGGTATATGACGAAATTCTCAAGTTCTTAATCTCCAAGAAAAAGAATATCAAAATGTTTTGGAATAATGCCCAGGATCACCAGCTGGCATTTTTGCAGAATGGCTGCTTGATCGGCCAGACCTGGGACGGTCCTATCCTGACCATGAAAAAGGAAGGAAAGCCCGTGACTTACATGGCGCCAAAGGAAGGGGCCATGACCTGGGTTGATTCCATGAGTATTGTCAAAAATGCCGAAAACCTGGAACAGGCCTATGCCTTTCTCAACTGGGCCTATACACCGGAAGCCGGAGCGATCATGGCAAAGTCCACCGGTTACAACAGCCCTGTAAAAGGGGTTGACGCTCTATTGGATGAAAAAACCAAACAGGGGTTTAAAGAAGCCTATCCAGGCAATGCCCTTGAAAATCTATGGTGGTATCCCAATGAGTCACCCTGGTTTGTTCCGGCACGTACCGAATACAGAGATAAATTTCAAGCGGCCTAAACCATGGGAAAAGGCCCATGCCCTGTTCCTTAAGTTTTCCTGCAACAGGGCCTGCGGCCTTTTTTGTCATCAAACAAAACAGATGATCGCAAAGAGACGATTGTCTCAAAAATATAACCATGCAAGGGAATTACAGGATGGGGCAAGATGTTGAACTATTGGATGTCAGCATGCGTTTCGGAGAGGTTTACGCAGCTCGTGATATAAATGTACATATCCAGGCCGGGGAGTTTTTCAGTTTCCTAGGACCGTCTGGTTGCGGTAAAACCACATTACTGCGTTTGATTTCAGGTTTTATGGATCCCAGTGAAGGCCAGATAAAGATAGGCGGCAAAGACATGCGCGGGATTGGATCGAACAATCGTCCAACCGCCATGATATTCCAGAACCTGGCCCTTTTCCCCCTGATGACGGTGGAAGAAAATATCGGATTCGGCCTGGAAGTGCGCCACGTGCCAAAAGCGAAACGAATTAAAAAGGTGGAAGAACTCATTGAGCTTGTGGATCTTTATGGAACCGGCGATAGAATGGTCAGCGAACTGTCCGGCGGGCAAAAACAGCGGGTGGCCATCGCCCGTGCTCTGGCGGTTAATCCTGCTGTTTTATTGCTTGACGAACCATTGTCCGCCCTGGATCTGAGGCTGAGAAACCATATGCGCGCTGAGTTGCGCAATATTCAACGCCGCACCAATGTTACTTTTATTTATATTACCCACGACCAGACCGAAGCATTGACCATGTCTGATCGTGTGGGGGTGATGTCCATTGGCAAGCTGGAACAGGTGGCAGAACCCGATGTTATTTACAACACCCCAAAAACGTCTTTTGTGGCATCCTTTGTCGGTGAAAGCAACATTATTGATGGCAATATTATCGGTATTGATGGTGACTATGCACTTCTTAAGACAGCATACGGATCATTTTTTTGTAAAAATCCCCAGCACATGGAGGAAGGAGAGACCGCCACTATTTTTATCCGGCCCGAGACTGTATTTTTAGCAAAAGAACCCACTGCAGAGAACGGTTTGGCCTGTCGTACGAAAAACATCAGCTTTGAGGGCTCCTATGCCGT
>JAOZST010000213.1:0-5961 GCA_029939535.1 Desulfobacteraceae bacterium
ACTCTTTACAACACCATAAGGGATCTGGATTGTGTGTTCCCTCACACACATTGTAGCCAGAGCATTACCAAGTTCATGGTTGTTTTTATGAAAATCCAGAAGCTGTTTAAAATTCACCTGGGTAAGAAGGTCTCCGTTCATGACAATAAAAGGAAGTCCTGGTTTTTCAGGCAGCAGCCTTATTGCACCGGCTGTTCCAAGCCGCTTATTTTCCCTCAGATATTTGATTTTAATGCCCCATTTATCACCATCTTCGAAATAATCCTCTATCATTTCAGCCTTATAATTAACCGATATATAAAACTTGTGAAATCCTTCCCTGACAAACCCTTCAAGTATGGTTTCAAGTACAGGCTTCCCCCCCACTTTTAAAAGGGGTTTGGGACAATTTTCCGTTAACGGTCTTAATCTGCTGCCCATACCACCAGCCATCAAGATAACCGGATTTGCCTGTTTTTCCTCACTTAAAATTTCTCTCAATGTCATCAGGTTGACCACCCTGCCTGCCTTATCCACAACAGGAAGCTGGCGGATGAACTGATCCATCATTATTCTTCTGATCACCTGCGTATCATCATCCACAGAGGCAGTGAGAGGAGAGACATAATAGATCTGTTTGACTGGATCATCAAGGGTAACCCCTTTGAGGAGTCCTCGTCGAATATCCCCGTCTGTAACAGTCCCTAACAATTTACCATCAGGATCAATGACCAAGGCAATCTGGAGTGCAATTTTATCAATTACAGCAATGGTCTCTTTTACGGTGGTTTCAGGGGATACAGCTGCTTTTTTCCAATCTTTCATTTTTTACCTTCTGTGGTATTGAATTTTGATTCAAAGATCCTGGGAATTATTGGGAAATCAAAAAACTCTTTTATTTCCAATGTATCAAAATTGGTCTGTTTTAGAATTTTTATAATATTTTTTACAGTATCTTCTTTTTCATAAGGATTTTTAATTCCAGCTGTTTTAAGCTGGAATTCCTTTGACAGAGCTTTTTCCATGGATGGAATAATTTCAGTGGAAACAGGTTTACAATCAATTACACTTTCTGCTTTGATGCGTCCTCCCTGCCTGATACCAATATTTACCGTAGGTGTAAAAAGAGAGGGAGCTTCAATAATACCGCTGGAAGAATTTCCCACAACAGCATTAACATGCTTTACAGCACTTAAATATAATTGCTGCCCCATGGAAGTAAAAATAACACAATTGCTGCGGGATTTGACATAATCCGAGATCATATGATTGATCAACCGCCCCTGCTCATCTGCATTTGATTTTGTGAAAATAATAAACAGATCAGGGAAATGATCCAGGGCTGACAAAAGCTGTTCCACCTGTTCTCCGGCACTATTTTTCTCAAGCGTCACTGGATGGAATGTAATAAGGACAGATCGGCTGCCCAGACAGAACCCGGCTCTGTTTTCAAAAGTTTTCTTATCAAGCAGTTCAAGCCTTTTAATACTATCCAAACCCAATGCACCTACATAAAAAACCCTTAAAGGGGATTCTCCAAGCTGAATAACCCTGTTGCGGTATATTTCAGTACTGGTAAAGTGAAGATGGCTCATCTTTGTTATGGAGTGTCGAATGGGTTCATCAATCAGGCCCAGAGTTGATTCACCGCCATGCAGATGTGCCACAGGCACATTTGATATCATGGCGGCAGCTACAGCTGCAAAGGCTTCAAACCGATCTCCAAGGACAACCGCACAATCTGGCTCCAACCGTTCAAATGCCTCACCAAAACTTATCAGCCCAAGCCCCACTGTTTTACATGTGCCCACATGGGTATCAGAACTGAGCAGAATTTCAATTTTCTCATCTATACAAAACCCATTTTTTTCAATCTCATTGAATGTCAACCCAAATTCAGGAGAGAGATGGGTTCCGCTGACCAGCAGCTGTAATTGCAGATCCGGGTCACTGGAAATCTCTTCCATCAGTGGTCTTAGCAAGCCATATTCTGCACGGGTGCCTGTGAACACACAAATCCTTTTTTTTGTCACCTGACCTCCCTTAATACCATAAAAGATTCTGCATAATTACAGTTTATTGAACCTCCCCTGAAACGCGCCAAAGCCCTGATATTTTCTGCACTTCTTGGGAAAGGAGACGGATGGATTTCACTTTTAAACAACTCCATAATTTCAATCTTTTTTTCTAAAAAGGGTGAAATATCAACAAAAAAATTGGGAACAAACCAATTTGAAGCAATGGGAGGAGCCATCTCAGTTTCAGACAAGGTCTCCATCATTAGAATAGTTTTAATAAATGGAGAACGAAAGGACTTTACACAACTCCATACAGCATCAAAAACAATACGGTGATCTGAATGGACATCCCATTTAAAAGGCATGAAAAGTGTATCAGGCTTTATATCGCCAATCAGCTTTGACAAAGGATTTATGACCATTTTCATATCCAAAGTATCTAATGCAGCTGCCTCAAAATTCAATTTATCCACTCTGTTGAATTCATATATTTTACCAACTTTTTTTATTTCATTGTCACGCTGAACAATCTCTTTCCTGGAATAGCCTGCATTTTCAGACATACAGGTTACAATACACCAGTTTATTTTATGCCCCTGGCGTGCCAACTTTAAAAGTGTTCCTCCACAGCCAAGGGTTTCATCATCTGGGTGAACCGATATCACAAGAACTTTTTTCATAAATAGTCACCTGCCAAAGGCAGCCTTTTAAATTCATGATCAATAATACGAATTGCATCAGTATAACACTTCACATCAATTCCATGGTTGCCGGCCTGTAAAACTTTCCCGGGTTCTATCCCGCTGTTGCCGTCTGATATCTCTTCTACCGTCCAAATCTTAACTAAACTGTCGTTAACCTTTATATGAGCACCGGGATAGGGATGAGACAATGCCCTTACAAGATTATAAACAGCCCTTGAAGACATACGAAAATCAATTTTACCATCCAGTCTTGACCGTTTTCGCCAATAGGTGGCTTTTGTATCATCCTGAACCACTCTTTTTACACAATTGTTTTCAAGTTGCGGGGAAAAAAGTTCAACCTGATTTAATGCTGCCGCCTTAATTTTTTCATAAAGTGTTGCTGCGGTATCTTCATATGAAACTTTAATTTTTTTCTGACTGATAATATCACCACTATCGGTTCCTTGATCAATATAAAAGAAAGTGGAGCCTGCATAGTCACAACCCAAAACAAGGGTCCAGATCAATGGATGACGTCCCCGATTCTCAGGCAGCAGTGCAGGGTGAAAACCCAGGACCCCTTTGGGTGGAATATCCAGCACTTCATCTTTTAACAGAAAAGACCAGCCAAAACAAAAAATCATGTCAGGTTTTTTAAGTGTTATCCATTTCAACATCTCATTTTCAGACATCTGATCGGCATAAACCCATGGTATGGAATGCAATTTACACAATGGAACCAGATCCTTATAATCGGAATTCAAATTTGGAAATTTCTGAGTAACTACCCCTGAGATATCAGCTTTCAGCTGAATCAATTTTTCTAAAAGCGCATGGCTCATATCTACTGTGCCGATAAAAACAATTTTCATGATTTAAACACTATTATCCATTATATTTGTCTTTGCTTTAATAAAAGTTTCAGAAGGCATATTCTTAAACAGATTAATACCGCCCCCGATAACACTTTTTTCCCCAATATCCACTCCATGACTGATCATTGACCTGCTGCCTATAAACGTATTTTCCCCTACATTGACATCTCCGTTAAGGATTGCACCTGTGGATACATGGCAGTGAGAACCTATTTTAACACCATGCTCCACAATTGCGCCTGTGTTTATGATACAATTATCTTTAATAACACTTCCGGCATTTACCACTGCTTTATGCATGATAATTGTTCCATCTCCTATTGTTGCAAATGGAGAGACATATGCCTGCAAAGATATTATAGACGGCAGCTTTCCGCCATTGGATCTCACCTTATCAAAAAGATCTTGTCGAACAGGGTTTGATTTGATCTGTCCCACTGTCACTAAAAATTGATACCCCTTGTGTATAAGATCCAAAATATCATTATCTGTCCCGATATAGGTATATTTCCCCATAAATTTTTCATTATGGTAAACCTGCTCTATAATGCCGGCAATTTCAAACCTGGAACTGTGTTCGATTATATCAACACAAGCCATGCAGTGCCCCCCACCTCCTATCAATACCAAATTTTGTCTCATATCCGCACACTGGAGGGAAGGTTCACAACTCTCTGGGACAGCAACTTAGCTGTTTTATTTGAATGAACCTCACAATTTGCATACATTAATAACTCATTTAGTAAACGCCACACAGGACGTACCATAATCCTATTTTCAGTTAATTCTTTTAAAAACCGAACCCTGATCTCCTGATCTTCAACAATAACACTGTTCAACCAGAAATTTGATCTTGCATGCTCAGGCTCTTGAACCATAACCATAGAAGTTTTGACAAAAAATTCTTGATATTGCCTTGCAAGTTCCCGTTTATTTTTTATGAAATCATCAAGTTTTTCCATTTGGGCACAGGCAAGAGCTGCATTCAGATTTGGCATCCTGTAATTATACCCCACTGCATCATGATAAAACTCATAAGGGTCTTTGCATCTGGCAGTTGTTGTCATATGTTTTAATGTTTCAGCAAGGGATTTATCATCGGTTATGACTGCCCCGCCGCCGCCGGCTGTTACAATTTTATTGCCGTTAAAACTGAATATACCCATTGTTCCGAATCTCCCTGAATGTAAACCTTTATAGCTTGATCCCAGGGCTTCTGCACTATCTTCAATAACAGGAATTGCATATTGCTTACAGATTTGAGTAATTTTATCAATTTCACATACATGCCCGAAAATATGAACCGGCAGACATGCTGCAATCCGTTTTCCGTTTTTTTTATTAAAAACACCTCCGCTATTCTGAAAAGTATTATTTTTTAAAAAGTCTTCAAGAGCATCAAAGGAAAGTCCCATGGTTTTTCTATCCACATCTAAAAAAAGAGGCTCAGCATGGCAATATTTTATGGCATTTGCCGTTGCAATAAAAGTCAAGGGCTGGGTTAACACCTCTTCTCCCGATTTCACCCCGGCTGCAAAAAGAGCTATATGAAGGGCAGCAGTTCCATTCACAGTGGCAATGGCATAGGAAGCGCCCGTGTATTCACAGATCATTGATTCAAACTGATCCACAAATGCGCCAATGGATGAGACATACCCTGAATCAATGGCCTGCCTTACCAAATCATTTTCCCGCTTTCCCATAACCGGTTCATGAAGGGCAATATTCTCGTTTCCTGGAAAACAGGACCGAATAAAATCAATCTCTTTTTCAAACATTTAAAAATCCATTTTTCCCGTTAACTCTGTTTAAGCTGGTTTAAGGCCTCTTTGGCAGCTTCCACCTGTCCTGTTTTAAGGTAGCATTCAGCAATTTTTTTCAGCACCATCCGGTTTTCAGGAGCAGCTATCATATACTGTTCATAAGCTGCCAGTGCATCATTGAAATTACCGTTTTTCACCAAATTATCCCCCATGTTTACCCAATACTGGGCATAATTTTTATCAAGGGTTACCGCTCTGTTCAAAGACTCAACACCATTATCAAAATCATTGATTGCAAAACATGCATCAGCTTTTAGCAGAAAATATTCAGGATCATTATCAACATAAAAAATTGCCTTATTAAAATTTGTTACCGATTTTTTAAAATTGCCTTCTTTTAAAAAAATACCAGCATAAAGTCTGAAAAATTTTCCGCATTTTTTTGCTTTAAGGACATTACATAACACTGCATGGTTTTCAATATCATCCACCCATTTTTCAAGAAGAGTTATGATATCCTCAAAATTTCCCGATTCATACGCTGCTGTGATCCGTTTTAAATCTGTATCTGCAGTTCTTTTTATTTGATTAACAATACCTTGATGTTCAATGATGTATTCCAGTCATTTTATAATAATAA
>JAOZST010000214.1:0-5949 GCA_029939535.1 Desulfobacteraceae bacterium
TGCATCGCTGATAAATATGACGGGCACTTTTTATATATATCGTTTGCCAGTTCTTCATTATATGTGTGAGAAAGCAGGTTTCTTGAATGAAGCATTTCCAGAAATATTTCGTCTGATTCCATAAAAGAAAGGGCATAAGCCTCTTTGAAAACCTGCCTCGGAGAAACCGCTCTTATTCCATGCATATCTTCCAGGAAGATTTTCATGGTTTTCCACATTAACTCATAGGTAAATTCAAATCGTTGGATAGTAGCATCCAAGACAATTAATGATTCAGGTTCCTGCAATACTTCTTGGAATCGATGCAGGGCTTTTTGAAAATTCATCCGATTTCGGTCCAGTTTTTCTGAATTCATATGATTTCCATTATATGTTTCAATGCTATTTTTCTAAATTCCTCTCCAACTGAATTAAAATCAACAAAATCAATTTTCAATAATGTTGGTATTTGTTCGATTTTTTCCTGTATCTGCAGTATTTGTTTTGTGGTAATTTGTGTGGCTGATATAATTCCAATATCAATATCTGATTTTCCATCATGATTTCCTTTTGCCCGTGAACCAAATAAAAACAATTGATAGTCACAATTCAGTTCTTTTTTTACAATTGCTGCCACATCCATAATAATTTTCCGGATATGCTTGTCCGGTTTATTGGCAAGAAACTTCATTGCTGATTTTTTTAATTTTTGTGATGGTTTTCGAATAAATTTTTAAGACTTTTATTCCAGTTGTGATATTTTAAAACAAAGCCTGTCACAATGATGGAAGGGGTATGGGGAATAGGATGACGGAGATACAGGGTTTTTTCAATGAACGGACTTAATATACCTCGTCATGTTTTCCAATATCCACAAGAATAATCAATTTTTTCCCAGTGTCTGGTTCGCTATAAAAAGTAAATACAATTCGGCAGTCATATTCAACCTGGCAGCCCCATAGTCCTTTCAGCTGACCGTGCAGTTTGTGAGTTTTCAAAATTGGATCAAATGGTTCCCTGGCCAAATTTTCTAAAACTAAAAATATTTTTTCCTGTAAAGCAACATTCTTTTTTGCTGACTTTTTAAATCCTTTTTTAAATCCACTGGACCAAGATAGTGTATAAGTCAATGGTTTAAAAGATCTTTTTTCAGGTCGTTCACGGTACCAAATAGAGCACGCTTTTCCCGGACTGCCTGGATAGCTTCCCGGGCATTAACTGCAATCTCCTTCCGTCTTTCTTCTGCAAGTCTCCTTTTTATGATATCAATGAACTCTTCTCGATCATCAAAGGATAAAGATTCAACGACGTTTATAGCTTTTTGAAAAGGCGTTTCCTTGTCAATAATCATTATTTTGACCTCATTTTTTTGTTCAAATTACTATTTTTTTAGTTAATGCAAGATTTCTGGCAATGGAATCTTACGCAACCTCTCTATAAACGAATACTAACTCTTCTATAGTACTCTGAATAGTGTGAATATTCAACTAATCAGGCTGAATAAGCCGACAATAGCCATGCAGTTCCATATAATTTTGAATATTGTTTTTGTGATATTTATCTCGATTTTTTTCTTGGATATTTTCTTTAAAAAGAGAAAGAATCTTTCCGGAAATATCAGGTAATCTTTTTTTGAAAGCCCTGAAATATTTTGTTTTGAAAAAAAATAGAGGATGGAAGTTTATCAAAGCATTTCCAAAATCGAGAACTCGTTCTATGCATCTACAAGGCCTTTAAAATTGCATTCTTTTATTCCAGTTGTGATGTTGTAAAATATAATCTCTCGCTGCGGTTCCCAAGTGTTTTTCATGGAGTTTATAACAGCATTGTAAGCAGTTATCGAGCGGCAGCTGTCTTATAGACTATTTTATTTTTACGTTTGCCAACTACAATGACTATAACAACAAATTTTGACTCCCGGACTTCATATACCAGGCGATAGCCGGCATTTCGTAATTTTATTTTGAATCTGTTTTTCTTGCCTGACAATCTTGAAGCCAGGACACAAGGATTTTGCAGTCGTTCTTTAAGTTTTTTCTTGAATTGGGTGCGTAGATTTCCATCAAGCTTACGCCATTCTTTTAAGGCTTCCTTCTTAAATTTAAGATTATAACTCATCAAGTGTAATGTCTATTTCAGGCTGATTCGCACGGGCATCAGCTATAGCATTAAGTTCAAGATCTTCCAGTTTATCTAAAAGGATTTCATATGCTTTTGCAGGAACACAATAAAAAGCGGGCTTATTACGGTTTAGTATTGCAACAGGAAAACCTTCCCCTGCTGAAACAATTCCCATTGGATTCTTTTTTAATTCAGAAATACTGGCCGTAATATCTGTTAAAATTAAATTTGTCATTACAGCTCCTCCATTGCTTTATTTACAGTGCTAATATTAGCACTCGTAACAGGTCTTATCAAGGGAATAAATCTCTAAGATTTTTATTCCAGTTGTGATGTTGTAAAATAAAATCTCGCGCTGCGGTTCCAAGGTGTTTCCTTCTAAGTTTATTATGATTCAAAAGGTCAATAACTTTGCCGGCTAATTTTTGAGGATTATCTTCAAGTTCAAGTACTTTTTTTACTTCGGGATTAATCCCCTGGACTGCCTGAGATGTTGATATAACAGCCTTTCCCATAGCCATGGCTTCCAGAACTTTGTTTTGAATGCCCCTTGCTATGCGAAGGGGGATAATGCAGAGATCTGCTGCTTTATAATATTCTCTGATATCTTTTACAAAGCCTGTCACAATGATGGAAGGATCTCGTTCCAGTTCTTGAATGTCCGGGGCAGGATTACTGCCCACAATATAAAATTTAATCCCAGGGATTTCTTTTTTAATTTCAGGCAAAATTTTGTCTGCAAACCAGGTGACACCATCAACATTTGCATAATAGTCCATTGCACCGGAAAAGATCAGCATGGGAGAGGGAAAGATTTGTGTCAGTTGAGTTTTGTCCGGATCAAAATATTGTGTATCCACCCCGTTGGAGATGATCTGTATGTTTTTTGCATGGGGGTGGTAGTTTAAAAAAAGGTCTGCTTCTTTCTGGGAGACAAAAATGGATCTATTAAATGCTTTATTGATTTTTTTTTCAAACTGCAAAAGTCTTCTGGCTTCTGTTTTGTACAGTATGTTCAGGGGAAAGGCTGTCTGCCTGGAGTATTGGCTCCATTTGTCTGAATCCAGGTCGCAGAAGTCCATTATCAGGGTTTTGGGGATGTCTTGTTTTTTAACAGCCTTGAACATGTATTCGGCCATGGGAGATGAAAAACAGATGAGAGCATCATATTGTTCTGAACTTGTCCAGGTATTAAATGTGTTTTGAAACTGTTTTTGATAGAAATATCCCTGGGTTATGCTCTGGCCGGACAACAGGGTGACAAGGCCTTTTGCTTTTGCGAGTTTTTTATTTAAAGGGAAGACCTTTATCTGGCGGCAGTATTTTTTCAGGTTTTCAGTGTATCTGAGGTCTTTGGGGTCGTCTGCCAGGGTGATGAGGTCAATGGTGTTTTTTTTTGAGAGATATTTAATCTCGTTAAAGGATCTTATTTTGTCCCCTTTGTTGGGGGGGTATGGGATTCTGTGGCAAAGATACAGGATTCTTTTCATACGAGATTTTGTTTGTTTGTGGATAAAAACATAAAGTGCATTTTCATATCAAATAATTATCAAACATCTTTGTATAGAAGAGATATTTTCGCTTTCAACTCATTAAGCTCTAATCGACTGATGTCCCAAAATTATCTGCAAATCAACCCCGAAATATTCATGAATTATAAAATTTCTAAAATCTTTGATCATTCGCCATTAATAATCAGGGAACTTTTTCTCCAATTTATTGATAAGCGGGACGATTGCCTCGCCAATTATGATATATTCTCTAATTGTTGCACTATACGTTTTTCTATCTTTTGTGAAAGCATCAAAATCATCAATGTTTACCAAATAGCTCTCTATGGCCTCAATTGAATCCAATATATCTTTAACGTAAAGCCTTAAATCTCTTTTAAACATAAATAATTTCTTTTAAAATATATTTTTTAGCTATGGGTTTTAAATTGCTCTCAATTCCCAGGTCTACTCTCGTATTAAAATTTGTCTCCAGATATTTTTTAAGCCCAAAAAAACTTCTGAATTTATTTTGAGATTCAATCTCAACCGCTATATCGATATCGCTGCCTTCTTTTTCTTTTCCCCTGGCATAACTTCCGAAAAGACCGATTTGAATTACACCGTAATCTTCATACAATTGCTGCTTGTGGGTAGATAAAAAATCAATTATTTCTTGTTTCGTCATTGGTTTGATTCTCACATAAAGATTTCTTCACCATACTATCTTTTATTTTGAGCTTATGCAAGGTTCCTGGCAATGAGCGGGCCTAATAGCTTTGTCAGGGTGTGGGGCATCTTCTGCCACATTTGGATTTTTTTTTTATATTTTGGGTTTGCAGGACTCAAATTGGGTAATTCTGAAGCATTTGCAAGATAATATTGATAGGCAAGGGGTTGGGGGATAAAACCCCAGTGTTTTTTAAAGCTGAAGGAGCCTGTGCCTTGTTTGCTTCTGCCGTAATCAAAGATTGTGCAGTTTTTCTCGACTGCCAGTTTCATGAGTTCCCAGTACATAAAATCGTTGGGTCCAAGGTGGCGGAAGGTGAAGTTTGATCCGGCATAGTAGGGGATCATCTGATTTTTGAAGGTAAAGAACAGGACGGCTGCTGCCAGCTGATTCTCCCGGGTTTTTACCAGGAGGATATTTGCATTTTCTTTGTATTCTGAAAGAAAATTTTTGAAAAATTTCTTGGGAAATATGGGTGTGCCAAGTCTGTGGTAGTTTAAAGCCAATATTTTATAGAATTCCGGTAAGAGGTGGTGACCGGTTTCTGAAACAAGGCCTTTTTTCATGGCGTTTCTCACCATGGCCCGGGATTTCCTGGGGATGGCCTTGAGGTTTTCATCATGGTCTGAAGTAATTTGTTTTCTGAAATTATAGTAAAGGGATTTGGTTTCAAGGCCTGGTATTTTATTTCTGTTCCTGATTTCAAGGTATTGGGCGTTTTGTGATTTTGTTATTTTTGAAGCTTTTTTAATCAGAGCCTGCTCTATTTCCGGGCTGTCGGTCAGGGGACCGCCTATTTCTGCAAATGGGATGGATATGAATGAATGGCCGAACACCAGGCTTTTTATTTCAAATATGGGGAATATGCCATAGATTTTGTTTTGGCTTTCTGCAATAAGGTATGTGCTTTTGTGGTTAAAGGTTTTTTCTATGGTATTTTTCCAGGCTGTTAAATGAAAAATTGTGCCTGAGGGGTGAGAAAGGGTGTAATTGTCCCAGTTTTGTTTATCGGAAGAATCGGTTATTTTGATATTCAGGGGCATTTGTTTGATCTTAATTATGAGCTATAAGTTCAATAAAAACGACTTTTTTAGATCTTGTCATAACCCTGGTTTCCGGACAAGGAATTTGAGTTCCCTTAGCATGGATCGAAGTTGAGCACGCCAGTGAACGGGTTTTATATCTGTTTCCTGCCAAAAGGATATGCTTTTTTATTTGCATAATTCTGCTATTTCAATGACAGCCAGGTGATTTATTCTGTAGGCTAAATCTTTTTCCTGCTCTGCTTTGTCTACATTTGTGTAGGCGGCTGCATTGATTATGAAGTCAGGTCTGGCTGTGTTTATGCACTGGTTTATGCTGCTGGTGCTGGAAAAATCTACTTTTGGATAGTCACAGGTAGTCAGGGTTATGTTTTCAGGGCAGGTGCGCGTAAGCTCCCAGCCCAGCTGGCCGTTTGAGCCGAGCAAGAGGACCTTCATGTGAATACCTCTGCGTTTTCCAGTTCTTTTCCGTCTTTGTCTTTTTGTGACAGTATTGGGTCTGTGTTTGGAACGATGGGCCATCCTATGGCAATGGAGGGATCATTCCACAGGATGCTTCTTTCGTGTTCAGGCGCATAATAGTCTG
>JAOZST010000215.1:0-4020 GCA_029939535.1 Desulfobacteraceae bacterium
CCCAGCGCATCCATGAAGTCCTGGCCCAATATGCTGAAAAGCATATCAATGATTAGACCCTATCCGGTATACCTATTGATTAATATTCTGGATTCTCTTCAGGGCTTTCTGGTTTTCAGGGTCCACATAAAGGGCCTGCTCATATTTTTCCTCTGCCTTGTATAAAATGCCCTGTCGTTTATAAAGGTCTCCCAGGGTAATTTTTATGCCCGGATTCATGGGCAGGGCTTTTTCTGCCCTGTTCATCACTTCCATTGCATTTTTTATATTATTCTGCCGAAAAAAGAATTGATAAATTTTATAAAACTGCCAGGCCTTTATATCTTTCTGCTTTTCGATCAAATCCAGGGCGGCCAGATACCTCTGGGCAGCTTCTTCTCTTTTCCCGGTGGTATATAAGAACTCGCTGAAGGCAAAAACCGGTCCTGGCAGATCAGGAATTGCCATTGCCATTTCTTCATAATTCAGGCCTGATAAAATCATTGAAGTCAAAACCTTGTCAGCGTATTTTTCATCCAGTTCAAGGGTTTGTTTCATATACTCAATTGCCTTTTCTTTTTTCCCCTTTGATAAAAGCCAGGTCGCATATTGAAAGGAATATTCAGGTCTGGTCGGGGTATACATTACAGATAGGGCAAATGCTGCCTCAGCTTTTGCATGGTCTTTTTGCTGTGCTAAAAAAATCCCAAACCTTTTTAAATATCTTGAATTTAAGGGGTCCATGGCAAGGGAGGCTGCGAAATTTGTCCTGGCAGTCCCCATATCCTTTAAAAACCATGCAGTATTGGCAGCGACATATCTTGAACCTGGCAGTAAGGGATCAAATTTTGAAGCTAATTCTGCAATAGCACCAATTTTTTCCAGGGTGGCAACAGGCGTTTTCTCGTTCATCTCAAAATTATTAATATTATTAAAATAAAACAAGCCCAGGAGATTGGAAGTATTATAGGTAATAGCCCCCAGGGCAAAAATGGTGGTCAGTGAAATAAAAATGCCTTTTTGAAAAGATGATTTAACTGGTTTCAGGCGGGTAAAGGTATTTTGCCGCCTTATATTGGTATTGGCAGAAGAAACCCCCAGGCCTGCAACAAAAAAGAACCATAATCCATTGGCTCCTATGTGCATATTAAAATCGGTAAAACTGTGAATAAGAATGGATATCACGGCAGTAAGACTGCCCAGGTAAAGATAAATGGAAAAAGCATCCCTTCTTGTTAAAAATATCCTATGGGTTTTATAAAACAGGACAAACAAAAAAGCTGCAATCAAAAAAAATGAGATTATACCACCTTCCACAAGAAGTTCTATATAGTCATTGTGGGCATGGGATAGAGTCCGATTGTCTATAATAGATTTATAGGGAGGATAAATATGGATAAAGGTTCCCAGACCTGACCCTGTTGCGGTAAAATCATCTATAATCTGTTTACTGTCTTTCCAGAAATCCAGACGGGATTCATAAATAACACCCTGGGCATTCTTAAGCCTGGCAAAACGATCCAGGATTTGATCCCAGCCGAACCAGCTGATTGCAAGACTGGCAAGCATTACTATTCCCATGATGACAATGGTGTTCCCCCTGCTGATTTTCCTCTTTAGAAGAAGAAGGGAAAATAAGACCAGGGAAACCGACATACTGATCATTGCACCCCTGGAAAGGCTGACAAAAATGGAAACCATTATTAAAAGAGCGGATGCACCGATGAGGATATGAATATTTGCTTTTTCCTGGCTTAAAATCTCAGCAATACCCCTTATAAAAGAGGTCTTGGCAATCCTGGGCCTGTAAAAAAAGAACAGGGCAAGCACAATGGGAAATATCATTTCCATGAGTCCGGCATAATGGTTGTGATTTGCATAGGGGCCTACAACCATGGAGTTGTCGGGAGAATATCGAAACCATAAAGCCATGTCTTTGGTCAGGTAAAATTGGAGTATGGATGAAAAAGCCAGCAACCCTCCAAAAACGGCAATAACCAGGACAACAGCCTGGAGCGTATCCTTTTCCTTTAAAAACTGAACTGTCAACAGGTAAAACATAACATATGTGCCATACCTGAAAAATTCAGAAAGAGTGGCCTTGTGATTCACAGACAAAGTCATCCACGAATGATTGTCTGTTAAAGTAAAAACTTTTTCCTGGATGGAAAAGGCTGCAGGGGAAATAAATTCAATAATAAAAGGAGGAAGGGGAATAAGCTGGAACAGGATATATGACAAAAAAACAAACAAGGGAACAATGCCCGGGACTGAGTATAGATCCTCTTTTTTCTGTACCAGGCAAATCACAAAAAACAAAAGGCCCAGGGCTGTTAAAACTTCCATGATTGCGTAGGACCATGGTTCCACAGTTCCAAATGCCAGGGGTGAAAAAATAATCAGGAAAAAAATTAAACCCTTTGAAAGTCTTGAGAACATATCAATCAGGACTCTGATGAATAGTAATAATCACCATAATTATAGTAATATCCGCTTTTTTTGGCACTGAATCGATTGAGCACCAGACCTGTGATGGGTGCGGATATATCTTCCAGCTGCCTTAGTCCCTTTCTTAAAATTTCATGGGTTGTTTTGCCGGCCCAGGTAACAATGATTACACCGTCCACATTCCGGCTTAAGATCAGGGGATCGGTTACACTGGCAAGGGGAGGCGTATCAACGATCACCATATCATAGATCTTGGAAACCTGTTCAATCATGGTTAAAAGCCTTGCCGAACTTAAAAGCTCAGATGGATTAGGAGGTATGGGACCCGATGGAATAAGATGCAGATTTTCGTCAATCGGGTTTATGGTCTCTTCGTATTCTTTTGAAAGACCTGCAAGAAAAGAGCTTAGTCCCAATGTATTTTCAACATTAAAATTTTTATACTGTGTGGGCCGTCTCATATCTGCATCAATAATGAGAATCTTTTTGCCGGTCTGGGCAATGCTTGCAGCAAGGCATGAACAGATGGATGATTTACCTTCTCCAGGGATCATGCTGGTTATGAGTAAGGTTTTGGGAGGATTGTCTGGGGATGAAAGAAGAACAGATGTTCTCAGGCCTTTAAAATTCTCTGCTGTAATAGAGGAGGTATCCTTTAATACATTTTCAACAATGGTCTGATTTTTACCTTTAAACAGATCAATTGTACTGATGACAGGAATATTAAATTTTTCTTCCACATCTTCCGGGGTTTTAACTGTATTGTCCAGGTATTCCAGAAAAAAGGCTATGCCGATGCCGCCGAAAAGACCCAGAATGATGCCCAGCAAAACATTTCTCTTTTTCCTGGGGGTATACGGAAATTCAGGCATCTGCGCCTTTTCAATTACCCATACATTCACGGACTGGTTTTGTTCGGTAATTCCTTTTTCCTTCATTTTTTTTATAAGGGCGTCATAAAGGAAGCTGTTGGTATCCACTTTTCGCTTTAGGATATCCAGTTGAATGGATTTTTCTCCCAGCATGGCTGCCTGGAATTTGGTCTGATCCAGAAGTTCTTTTAAATCCTTCTCATTGGACCTGGCCAACTGGTATTCATTTCTAATGGTCTGGACTGCTTTTTCCAGCTCTTTGATTTTTTTGGCCTTAAGGCCCTTGAGCTCATTTTTTGCAGTGATCATTCTAGGATGTTTGGAACCATATTTTTTGGACAGCTCTGATATTTTCTGTTCTGCATTCAAAATTGTCTTATTGATCGACCCCACAGAGGAATTTTCAACAATTACCGGTATGGTTTCAAGCTTTTCTTTTTTAATCTTTTTAATCTGATTGTAAACGGCGGAAAGTTCCTTTCGCCGGGTTTCAGCTTTGGTAAGATTTTTTGACAGGTCTGATAGCCTTTCAGGCAGAACAGTGAGGCGATCTTCAATGGTTACAATATCATGCTTTCTTTTATAGGCATGCATTTCTTTTTCAGACTCTTCCAATTTTTCCCGCTGGATTTCAGCCTTTTTTTTCATCCACCCGATGCTATAGCCTGAAATCTCCATCTGCATGTCCAGTACTTCATCAATATAGGCCTGGGCAACGGAA
>JAOZST010000215.1:4030-5948 GCA_029939535.1 Desulfobacteraceae bacterium
AAACCACCTTGGTTGCCAGGGCAGGATTCTCGGACAGAAAACTGAGCTGGACAACCCTGGACTCACCCACAGGTTCTGCTGAAATTCCGAATTTAATTATATTTTCAAGAATCTGGGCCTTGGTAGGGGGAACCTTCAGCTCCAGGGGAATATTTTTTTCAACTGGTTCCCTGGAAGAAAAAAACTTTCCAATCCCTGCGATTTCTTTTACAAAGGCAATCTGATCCTTTACCCATCCTTTTGCCATACTAAGATAGGATTTTTTTTCCTCTTTGTTTGCAAAAAAAAGGTCATACATTTTTTCTGCACCCAGTTTTTTAACAACCTTTTCAACAACAGCAGCACTTTTGATAAGCTGATACTGGGTCTCTAAAAATTCCGGATCATGGGGGGTGTATCGATAGGAGGTCAGGGCACCGACTGAATTTTTTTCGACTATTATCTTTGTGGATGCCCGGTACATCGGGGTTGCTGTAAATGTGGCAATGATGACGATCAAAAGGGTGATTATAAAAAAGGTAACTATAGTTGCCTTACGCTTATTTACTATTCGAAGATAGTCCCTCAGGTGAATTTCTTTTTCTTCCATAATTACCACAGGCTTTCAGGAACAACTATGACATCATCGGGCAGAACCAAGGCATCCATGTTCACTTTTTCAAAAATTCTTTTTTCACCATCCACTGTCCTGATAATTTTGACTTTTTCCTTTGCAGCGATCTTGGAAAATCC
Organism: Desulfobacteraceae bacterium; assembly: GCA_029939535.1. Lineage (GTDB taxonomy): Bacteria > Desulfobacterota > Desulfobacteria > Desulfobacterales > Desulfobacteraceae > NBML01. Next base: position 4,763 of record JAOZST010000215.1, read on the forward strand.
ACCGGCCATTGTTATGGCTTTAATAACTGTCACATCGGCTTCATATTTGTAAGAATCAGGCTTTTTCACTTCCCCTGAAACATAATAGGTTTTGGCCTTTGATATATAAATACTGTCATTGCCCTGGATGGAAACATTTAAAGAGGTGTCACCTTTTTTTATCAATTTTTCCAGATCAATGACAATGGTCTCCTTGTTTTTACCAGAGTCACTGTTTCTTTTTATGGTGGCAAGGCTCCCGGCATCGGGTGTAAGTCCTCCTGCCTTGGAAATAAATTCAAGAAATGTAATGGTGCCCCGGAGCTCGTATTGGCCGGGATTTCTGATCTGTCCCAGGATAATAGCCTGTTTGCTTCGATGTTCCTTGATAAAAACATCCACCTGGGGATTCACAAGGTATCCGTCTGCCAAAAGAGTTTCGATTTTGCTGGAAACCTGGGACACGGTCATGTCTTTTACGCTGATCTCCCCAATCAGGGGTACTCGTATGGTATTATTGGAAGAGACCCGTACCGTGGTCCCTAAATCTTCATTTTCATAGACATTGATATTGAGGACATCCCCGTCACCCACTATATAATCCTGGGCAAAAACAGCAGGGGGCAAAAAAAACAAACTTAACAAAATAATATATTTGGATATAGGTTTCATTTTTCCTGTTTACATGGAAATAGTTGTGATCAGAACGATTTCATTGCTGGTGTAATCATAGAATGAAATATTAGAATCATTCATATTAAGATACCATGCCAGATCAAAAATAAGCCATTTTCTAGGTTCATAACGGACAGCCGGGCCAATGGAAAAATAATCATCTTCCCTGTCAATCCCGTTATATTCATCTCTTTCCAGGGATGCCACAAGGGTTGCAGACCATTTTTCAGTAAACTTCTGCCTGGCCCCCAGATTTATTCCAGTTGCGTAAAAACTCGAAGCACCAAGTGTATCGGATTCCTGAAATTTTCGAAATGCACTGACCTGTATTGCTCTTTTGGGTGTCAAATTATGTTCGGTCTGAAGTTCAAAGGAAAATCCATCCTGATCTGTAACACCGGAATTGTCAAAATCCTTCTCCATATACCCAAGTTTGAAACTACCCCGGGTTTTTGCAGTCATTTCCCAGTTGATACCGGCATAAAACCTGTTTTCAATACTGTCGTTTATGCTGATTGTATCAAATTCAATA
>JAOZST010000216.1:0-5944 GCA_029939535.1 Desulfobacteraceae bacterium
GAACTGCCATTGACCAGGGCATGGAAGCAAGTTTTGAACAAATCATGGAGCTTGAGAAAAGCCATTTGCTCATCTGCGGACAAAGCGGAACTGACTTTGTGGAAAAACGGCTCAAGGAGATGGGCAAAAAATAAATCGCCTGGTTTTTAAAAAACTGGCATCACAGGAAAAGAAAATGGAACAGACAATGTTTAATCCGGATATGGAATCCTTATCTTTATCAGAACAGAAAAAAATGGAAAAAGATCTTCTCCTTGACCAGATTAATTATGTATACAAAAACAGCACCATGTACCAGGAAAAGTTTGCAAAAGCAGGAATCACAAAGGATCAAATCAAAAATACAGAGGATCTTTCCCTTCTTCCCTTTACCACAAAACAGGAACTTCGGGATTCCCAAAAAAGACTGGCGCCATTTGGTGATTTTTTAGCTGCTCCGGCACATAGCATCAACCGGGTCCACAGGACTTCCGGCACCACGGGCAGCTTCATCTATACTGCCCTGACAAAAAACGACCTGGACCTGACCCACAATTGCGGGGCCAGGGCCTTCTGGGCAGCAGGGCTTCGACCCCATCATCGGGTGGTACACTGCCTGAATTACTGCATGTGGATGGGCGGATACACGGATCATGCCAATCTGGAAACAACCGGGGCCAGTGTTCTCCCCTTTGGTGTGGGCAATGCCAGACAATTGATCCAGATAATCAAAGATGCTGGAATAAATGTGATTTCATCCACACCCTCCTATCCAAATCATCTGGAAAAAGTAGTAAAAGCTGAATTCAACATGGACCCACAAGAACTGGGACTGGAGCTGGGATTATTTGGCGGAGAACCCGGGCTTGATAATCCTGTATTCAGGCAGAGGATGGAAAATACCTGGGGGATGAAGGCTCAGAACGCCAACTATGGGGTTTCCGATGTTCTCTGCAATTTTGCCTCGGTCTGCCCGGACAATTATAAACTCCATTTCCTGGGACAGGGTGCCTTGCTTGTCCAGCTCATCGATCCAGTGACCCTTGAAGATATTCCTGTTACCCAGGGAGCCATGGGGGAAATGGTGTTGACCCATCTGAAAAAAGAAGCCCAGCCCCTGGTCCGGTACCGGACTTCCGATCTTATGGAAATCCTGGAAACAGGCCCGTGTAAATGCGGCAGAACAGGATTCCGCTTCAGGATACTGGGAAGAACCGATGACATGCTCCATGTAAAAGGCATCAATGTATTTCCCAAAGGTATTGCCATGGTGCTTGAAAATCTGGTTCCAGAGGTCACAGGGGAATTCCAGATCATCCTGGACCACCCATCCCCCTATACAAACCTGGATATAAAAGTAGAGCATGGGCCCCATATCACGCCCGACAATAAAATAGATCTGAAATTAAAAATTGAAAAAAAAATCAAAGAAACCCTTAATTTTAAAGGGAGAATAGAACTTGTAAAACCCGATTCAATTGAACGGACAAGAATGGGAAAGGCAAGAAGGGTTATCCGAAATTATGAATAATCCCTAGCGCCGGCTCTTGAACCTGGCCTCTCCGGCTTCCAGCTGGTCAAGGATCTCCAGATAGGTGACATAACGCTCTTGAGCAATACTTCCGCTTTCCACCAGGTTTACCACGGCACAACCCGGTTCGGTTCGGTGGCGGCAATCCCGGAAACGGCAGTGATCCTCCATGGCCTCTTCAAAACCTGGAAAATATCCGGCAAGATCCCCGGCTGAAATATCCACCAGTCCAAACTCGTTAAAACCAGGGGTATCCACCAGTTCACCGCCCCCTGGCAGGGAATGAAGGGTGGAAACAGTTGTTGTATTGCACCCCCTACTACCCGCTTCATAAAGCTCTCCAACCCTGAGATCCAGAGTGGGACAGATGGCATTGAGCAGGGAGCTTTTGCCCACCCCTGTAATGCCCACAAAAAAACTCCGGAACCCCTGCCCCAGAAACAGTTCCAAGGCACCCAGGCCCTCACCGTCCACTGCGCTCACGACAAAAACATCCAGGATTCCAGAATAGATGGCTGTTAATTTTTCAACAAAGGTTTCAGAGTCTTCAAGATCTCCCTTATTGATCACCAGCACAGGAATCAGGCCCGCCTCCCTGGCTGCAACAATAGCCTGATCAATATATCCGGGAGCAGGCAAAGGCAGGGGTGCAACCACCACTCCCAGAACATCCAGGTTGGCACCGACAATCCTGACACTGCCCCGGGAATCCCTTCGGCAAAGTTCTGTTCTGCGCGGTAACCGTTTAAGGCGATGGTCCTGCACAACCACGCTGTCACCCACAACATGACCGGAGTTCCTTTTCACCTTTACCATCTGCCTTTCTCCGGTTTCAAACAAAATATTCACTGCAATGCCATGGTGGGCTACAATCACACCCCTTTGAGCCGGATCGGAACCGGCGGAATGCTTTTCCCTCTGTTTTTCAACACCTTTTTTCTTACTTTTCAACCACTAACTCCTAAAAATCTCGCTCATTTTTATCAAGAGATTGATATCACCTTCCACCTTGTATTTCTGGTCCATGAACATCTGTTGGCCATCCGCCTTTTTTGTCATAATATCCATCCAAAGTTCAAAGGGAGCAATAATGGCAATATCCGACTTTTCAGCTGATCCCAATCTGCAATTTATTTTATTATTAAGGATTTCGAAATAACAATCCCCTTTTTGTTCACCTGAAAAGATGAACTGGTAGACCCCTTTAACTCCGTCTGATTTTTCCGGATTAAAACCCTCTTTCATGATTGCCAGGAATGATTCCAGAGAGTTAGGCCGCGGAGTCATCCCTAACTTATCAAATTCTTTAGGGGTCACACCTTCATCAATACAGGTTTGCCAAAAAATATTTCCAACAGCAGACATGGTTTTAAAATCGGTGGTAGGCGTATTGATTGCCTCCATTGTCTTTTTTGATACAGCGTTATTTTTGATCAGCTCCCTACCCCCCTGGGTTATAGCATCCAATACAGATTTTACTACAGGGTCGGATTTTTTTTGTGCCAGGGTTTCCGCACCGGGAATATAAATTTCTGCTTTTAAGTTTTTCCCATACAAATAGTTCAAATAAGAGCTTAGCTGCTCAAAAACCGAATGCTCGGGAAAACCGGCAACAGAGACCGCGACTACCGGGGGCGGGTCCTGACGCAGAGGATGCAATGTTACACCGTTTTTCGACACAATAAAAGGTTCTACAAAGGGCAGTGTGCGCTCAATAAATGTTTTCATATTTGCATTAAGAGTATAATGGAAAAGAGGAGTTGCCAGGATACATAGATCGCTGGCCATGAATTTTGGAAAAAGCTCTTTGCTCATTTCATCTTTATGAATACATTCACCCGGTGTTTTGGTCCAGCAAGTAAAACATCCAATACAATAATTAATCTTTTTTTTGAAAATATTAATTACCTCAACCTCGGCTTCTTCTTCTTTCATCCCTTCAATTAATTGATTCAGGATCAGTTCTGTTTTACTCTGCCCTCCCACCCGGGCACTGGAATTAATTGCCAATACTTTCATGGTAAACTCCTTTTTATAAAATTAATTTCCAATGGAAACTCGTACAAAAAATGTGTATTTTTATGAATACAAGTAGAGATAATGAATCCTTGACCCAATGTTTATATCCTCTTATAGTAGCAGAAGGAAACAACTTATCAATCAAATTCTGATGATGTGCAAGCGAAAAAAGGATATCACCATAAGATGTTGGATTTAATAAAAAAAATTATTGGCAGCCACCATGGCAAAACCCAGACCACAGACCAGGATGTTCCAAACGCTCATTTGGCATTAACCGTACTGCTGCTTGAGGCCGCATATGCAGACGGCGAATGCAGTGGAGAAGAAAAAAATCATCTTGTTGAAACACTTGTGAAAAATTTTGATATACCCATAGAGGAAATTAATACCCTGCTGGCTGAAAGAGACAAAGAAGACAAGGAGTATGTGAACCTTTTTCACTATACTCACTTTATCAACGAAAATTTTTCTGAAAAGCAGAAAATAGATATAATGGAATCTGTCTGGCGTATCATTTTGATAGACGATCACCTTGAAGCCCATGAGGACCACTTTGCCCACAAACTTGCAAACCTTCTCCGCTTAAGCCATAGCGATTTGATTGATGCTAAACTCCGGGCAAGAAAACAGCTTTCATATTAATTTATGGTGTTCTCTCAAATTTTCAGAGAGTCTTTGGGTTAATTGAAAAGCTTTTTCAACTGTTTTTTCCTTGTCTTGATTGATCAGGCAACAGGTAGCAGGCGATATCAGGCTTTGGCTCAAAATTTGATCCAGGGGGACTCCATTTTTCGATAATGTATTCCAGATAGTATTTAACTTAAAGGCAAGCAGGTCGAGATTTTCTTTTTCAAAGGATTCAATACCGGTTGGAACGATTCCCCAGACCAATATCCCGTCCCTGTCTAAAAAATTTTTAATGGAACCATGGCAGGATGCCAATATCTGGGCATTGGTATATACATCAAATGAGACTACATCCATGTCAAGGCCTAAAAGAAAATCCCAGTCCGGATTACCGCAAAGATGTATTCCCCGTGGACCATCAATTGTGGAAAAAAAAAGGTCCAAATCTTCTTTGGCTTTTTGTTCTCCATATCCTGACATCGCTGAAAAAACAAATTGCATACCGGGTTCATCTATAAACATAAATGCATTGGTGTTTTTTTCCTTCAGCTTTCTTAGCTGGATATTAATCCGTTTGGCCATAATTTCAAACATGAAAGGCCTGATAGTATCGTCAAACAATATTGGGCGGTCATCCTGATCCAGAACATTAAAGCCGAAGCTGACAGGGCCTTCAAGCTGTCCCCTGATCCCTGGCCTGTCCCTCAGATCAAGATCTAAAAACTTGTGATACACTGAAGAATAAACAGGACTGACATCAAAATATTCCAGATCCTCAAAATGGGACATGGTCTCTTCAAATTCATCTATGAATTTATCCATGGAGAACCGTAAGGTTTTATTTTCCATATCAAGCAATATTCCAGGAAAATGCTCTGCCGCCTGTACGTACATATCTTCGTAGTAACTGTAATTGGGTAACTGGGGCCAGAATGGAATGTCAAGACTTAAGGCAGTTTTAAGAGCCTGATTTATATCTGTATGTGGCATGACTGCCATTGCTGTTGTTAATAATTTTCCGGGGATAGTCATCTAAACACCTTTTTCTTTTAAAAAAGAACACTCCTTGTTGTCCACATGGTAAACATTTTTTATAATTTGTTTCATAGATCAGCGAATAATAAATTTATGATTTACAGTCAAGCTATAAAAATTTTTGGGTCAACCAGCACTTGTAGAAAACCTGGGACCGATGTTACCAAACTGCTCTATGGATTTCGCAAAAGCCTTTTACATTCGGTTTCATATTCCAGGGTATTGCCATTTAAAGAAAGTTTGAAATCAGACGTTGTAAGGGGAGAACACTTCTCTGTATAAGTAAATCTGGTCGGAACATTAGGATTCAGAACTCTAAGGGGTTGATGGGATTTTATTGAAAACAAAAAAGAGTCCTTGAATTTTAATTGGTCTTTAAAATTACAATCAATATTTAAAATCCCTTTTCATGGCTCTTCTCCACCCGAACGAATGTTTTCCCCGATTAAAAAGTGGTCAAATAATTGCCTGGATTTCTGGGGAAATCCATTTTTTTTGATAACCCGAAGCATTTATCATCAGATTCAAATAAAATCCCCTGTCCCTTACAATAGATAAAAGATATCCTTTTTTAAAAGACGTTCCAGGGTTTAATGAATACATATAGGGCTCACTATTTGAAATCACTGAGAAAATATATTTCGATAATTCTAAAAATATAGTTGACAGGTAATTAATTAATCAATATGATTGGGTCATGGAAAATGAAATTGCAGCAAAAAAATTAGCAGAACTTGGACACATTACAAG
>JAOZST010000002.1:0-8124 GCA_029939535.1 Desulfobacteraceae bacterium
GGAAAATTTTCACCGGTTTCAATCAAGGATGCCCCTTAAATATTCTGTGGATTTCAGTCAGGGGTATTAAAAATTTGCTCAAATATATCAGGCTCTCTATCGGTATTCCACCATCTCGTTAATACCATGGCGGCGGCGGAGTGTCTGTTCTTCTTTCCTGAACCCCAGGGCCACAAGAACGGCCACTTCAAATTCTTTGGTATCAATTTCCAGGATAGTTTCCACCCGGTCTTTTTCAAACCCTTCCATGGGGCACGAGTCAATGCCCAGGGATGCAGCAGCTGTCATTATATTGGCCAGTCCGATATAGCATTGTTTGGAACACCAGGCATAGGCGCTCATGCGGGGAAAGACCTCTGTTTCCATATGGGATCTGTATTTTTCAATATAGGCCTGGGTGACATCGTCGGGCAATTGCCGCCTCTGGAAATTTTTTAATACATATTCGCTGGAAGGGACTACCAGGGATGGTTTTGCCAGAATCACAAGAATATGGCTGGAATCGGTTACCTGAGCCTGGTCCCAGCAGGCAGGTCGAAGGTTCTGCCGAATCCCATCCGAGGACAGTACCAGGATTTTCCATGCTTCCATGCCAAAGGATGTGGGGGAAAGCCAGGCAGCTTCAAGGATGGTATCCAAATCCTGTGGCGATATTTTTTTTTGGGAATCAAATTTTTTGCAGGCGTGACGAAATTTTAAGGCATCAATAATTGAATTCATGTTAAATCCTTTATTTACTATAGCGTTATCATCTCCCCTGGACAATCCGGTCCTGCCACATGCAGGCCAATCTTACATCCGTTAAGGCCCTTTTTAACTTCTGCTGCCGCCTTTTGGGGACAATTATTTTCCTCACTTAAATGGGCAAGGATCACATGTTTCAAGACCGGTTGCAAACCAGGGTCAAGGTCAGTTTCCTGGTCTGAACTCTGGCCTGAATTCTGGTTTAATATCAGATCTGATTTCAAATCTGTATTCAGATCAAGAATCTCAGCAACCAGAGCCCTGGTATCCATGTTGGACAAATGACCAGTTCTGGATTTGATGCGCTGTTTCAGATGCCAGGGATAGGGTCCGTTTATAAGCATTTCAGGATCATGATTGGATTCTATATAGATCAGATCACAATTTTTCAAATGCTGTTTTACCAGGCCGGTGGCAATACCAAGATCCGTGGCAATACCGATTTTTTTTTCCTGACAGGACAGGGTCATGCCGGAAGGATCACAGGCATCATGGGAGATGGAAAAAGGAACAACCTGTAAGTCGTCTATATCAAAGGCATTTCCACAGTCAAAAAAATTAAGAAGTTCTACTTTGCCAAGATTTTTACAGGCCTGATAGGTTTTAGAAGTAATATAAACAGGGATATTAAACCTGCGGCTCAATATCCCTGCCCCTTGTACATGATCTGAATGTTCATGGGTTATGATGATGGCCCTGAGCTGTTCAGGTGTCTGACCAACCATTGTCAGACGTCTTTGAATTTCAACGCCTGAAAGCCCTGCATCAATCAATACGGCAGTCTCTGGGGTGGAAACAAAAACACTGTTCCCCTTGCTGCCGCTGGCAAGGGGACAGATACTGAAGGGCTTATTTTTCATCTTTTTTAGCTGCTTTGTAACTCAGCTTGATTTTTCCATCCCGTGTTATATCCAGAACCTTTACAGAAATCATTTCTCCTTCCTTTACAACATCGGTGACTTTCTTAACCCTGTGCTCAGCCAGTTCTGAAATATGAACCAGACCGTCTGTTCCAGGTTTGATATTTACAAAGGCACCAAAATCTGTAATTTTCACTACTTCACCCTCATAAATGGCACCGATCTCAGGATCCATGGCAATATCTGTTACCATCTTCACTGCCCTGGCTGAATCTTCTTCATTTTCTGCTGCAATCTTTACAATACCTGAGTCATCCACTTCAATCACGGTATTTGTTTCCGACTGAAGGGCACGGATCACTTTTCCGCCAGGTCCGATGATATCCCGAATCTTATCCTTGTTGATCTGAACGCTCACGATTTTAGGGGCGTGGGGAGATACTTCATCCCTTGATTTATCAAGGGTTTCCAGCATCTTGTCCAGAATATGAATTCTTCCGCCCAGGGCCTGATTCAAGGCTGTCTCCATAATCTCCCTGGACAGCTCTTTGATCTTGATATCCATCTGAAGGGCTGTGATGCCTTCTCTGGTTCCAGCTACCTTGAAATCCATATCACCGAAATGATCTTCATCTCCAAGGATATCGGAAAGAACAACGGTTTTTTCTCCGTCTTTTACAAGACCCATGGCAATACCGGATACAGGAGCCTTAATAGGTACCCCGCCGTCCATGAGAGCCAGAGTGCCGGAGCATACAGTCCCCATGGAAGAGCTGCCATTGGATTCCATGACCTCTCCCACCAGGCGGATGGTATATTCAAAATCCTCGGGTAAAGGAAGAACCCTTTCCAGGGCACGGTGGGCCAGGTTACCATGGCCGACATCCCTACGGCTCGGGCCGCCTGCCCGACGGACTTCTCCCACGGAAAAGGGAGGGAAATTATAGTGAAGCATAAAAGCACGGGTTGTGTCCCCATTATTCAGGGTTTCAATACGCTGCTCATCCCTGCCGGAACCAAGGGTGAGAACACCCAGGACCTGGGTTTCCCCCCTGGTGAAAAGGGCAGAGCCATGGAGTCTTGGCAGGCAGGCTGCTTCACAGTCAATGTTACGGATCTCATCAAATGCCCTGCCGTCAATACGCTTGTCTTCCTTGAGGACAATATCCCTGCTCACTGATTTGATAGCCTGGTAGACCTCTTCTTTAATCTCTTTACTCTGTTCTGGATATTCCTCGGAAAAATGGTCTACCACCTCTTCTTTTAAAAGGCTCAGGGCATTCTGCCGTTCAATCTTTGTTTTGATCTGGACTTTTTCATGGATTTTATCAGTGGCAAAGGCCAGTACTTTTTCTGCCATGGCCTCATCCTTTGCCGGGGGCGTAAAAGGTCTTTTTTCCTTACCAACGGCAGCTTTCAGCTCCACCTGAAGATCAATGAGGGGCTGCATGGCTTCATGGCCGAAAAAGATGGCATCCAGCATATCTTTTTCAGATACAATATCAGCTCCGCCTTCCACCATGACCACACCTGTTTTTGAACCAGCCACAGTCAGGTCAATATCACTTTCCTCCATCTGCTCAGGCGTAGGGTTGGCAATGAACTCGCCATTGACCCTGCCCACTTTAATACCGGCAATGGGTCCTGCAAAAGGTATATCAGATATTTCAAGTGCTGCGGAGGCACCCACCAGGGCAAGAACCCCGGGATCACAGAGTTTATCTGTTGACTGAACAGTTGCAATCACCTGGGTTTCAAAATTATAGCCGGACTCAAATAATGGCCTGATGGGCCGGTCAATAAGGCGGGCATTCAAGGTTTCATTTTCCGATGGTCTTCCAATTTCCCGCCTGAAATAATTTCCAGGGATTCTACCTGCTGAATAGATCCTCTCCTGGTATTCAACAGTAAGGGGCAGAAAACTGACTTCTCTGGGATCCTTTGCTGCAACCGCAGTCACGAGTACGATGGTTTCTCCATACTGGACCACTACCGAGCCTGAAGCCTGTTTTGCAATTTTACCTGTGCTGATGGAAAATTCTTTTCCACCAATGTTTGCTTTTGTAATTTTTTCCATAATTTCTCCTAATAATAAAAAAGGCGGAGACTTTGAGATACCTTAAAAATTATAAACCCGCATGTTTGCTATCAAACATTTGCTTGATGGCAAACATGCGAACTTATTTAAAAGCATCCCAAAAAACTTCCGCCCTAAATTAAAAATACAAGTTACTAAAAAACCGGCTTTTGACCAGAAAGCAGCCAAAAACCGGTTGATTGTCATTTTACCTTCTAAGTCCGAGTCTTTCAATTAAAGAACGGTATCTGTTTATATCTTTTTTCTTCACATAATCAAGAAGGCTTCTGCGCCTTCCAACAAGAATCAACAAACCTCTTCTTGAATGATGATCTTTTTTATGAACTTTAAGATGATCCGTAAGATAGCTGATACGGTGGGTTAAAATTGCCACCTGAACTTCCGGGGAACCGGTGTCGGACTCGTGGAGCTTGAAATTTTCAATCATCTCCTCTTTGTTGTCTGCTAACAATACCACAATAAAACTCCTTTGGCTGGAATAAATAAAACATGGTATGGAATTTAATCTCTAATTTTGTATCCTGCATCCGATATTCCATTCAGAAAAAGACACAAAAAAGATACCATACCATTACAAATGTGTATAACCGATTATAAATACCAGTTAACCGGTAAAAACACAACAATAATTATATCGGCCCTGATTTTTATCCGGCTCAATCAAGGCCAGTAAGTTATTTGAAGAATCCACAACGCGGATATAGTCTCCCATGGGGATGTCGGGAGATAGCTTGCCCTCAATTTCTTCATTTGAGGGCCGCTGGCCATGCTTGATTTTCTTTTCAAAAGCTGGATCTGCAATAACATAAGGAAGAAAAGACAAACAATCTGACATGGAAATAATATGGGGTTCAATGGCTTCTGTAGCCATAGCTTCCAATTCTTCAAGGCCAATGGCATTTTCCAGATCAAAAGAACTGGATTTTGTACGGCAGAGCCCTGACAAATGGGCACCGCATTTAAGTTTCTTACCAAGATCATGGGCCAGGCTCCGGATATAGGTACCCCCTGAGCAATGAACATTCATCTCAAATCTTGGCAGATCAATATTTTGAACCGATATATTGAAAATTTCTATTTTCCTGGGAGGTTTCTGGATCATCTCACCCCTTCGTGCCAGTTTATATAGGGGCTGTCCATTATGTTTCAACGCTGAAAAACTCGGGGCCACCTGCTCCTGTATGCCTGCAAATCCAGCCACAGAATTTTTAACATCCAGGGGTTTTATTCTGTTTATGTCTTTTAAATCCGCTTCAAACACGGTCTTGCCTGTGCAGTCATAGGTATCGGTTTCAATTCCCAGGGTCACTTGGGCTGTATAGGCTTTGCTCCCATCCAGGAAAAATCTTGAAATCCGGGTTGCTTTACCCACGGCAATGAGCAGAACACCTGTTGCAAAAGGGTCCAATGTACCGGTGTGTCCGATTTTTTTTACCCCAAGCACCTTTTTCACCCTGGCCACAACCCGGGCTGAGGAAATACCTTCAGGCTTATTAATGGATAAAATACCGTCTTTCATTTAGATTCTGACAGGAAAATACTTATTTGTCTTCCCTGGATTTCCCCCCCGGAGATGCATCTCCTGGAGAGACTTCTCCTGGAGAACCATCTTCCAAAGACGAGTCCGCTGCTGTGGCAGCCTTGATCAGGGCATCCATTTTTGCAGCCTTATCAAAGGAATCATCATGGAAAAACCGCAGATCAGGCATGTGTTTCAGGCCCAGTTTCGGAGCAATATTCTTTTTAATGAATCCTTTGGATTTATTAAATCCTTTCATGGCCTCGGAAATACGTTTCCTGTCCCCGAATATAGTAATGTAGACATCTGCCACACGAAGGTCAGAGGAAATCTTCACACCACTGACCGTGGCCATTTCAATCCTGGGGTCCTGCATTTTTTTATTCAAGAGTTCAGTAATGGCAGCCTGGATGTTGACACCGACTCTCTCTGCTCGTGAATAGGGTTTCATTTTATGTTTTATTCACCCTTGTATTTTCTCTCTTCAACTTCATAACACTCGATTGCATCTCCCACTTTGATATCATTGTATTTTTCAAGACCAATACCGCATTCATATCCCTGATCCACTTCCTTTACATCATCCTTAAACCTGCGCAAGGATGACAGGGCTGTGTCGCACTTGATAACTCCGTCCCTGAGAAGTCGTATTTTCTTACCCCTGACAACCTTGCCCTCCACAACGTGGCAACCGGCAATGGTACCCATCTTGGGGACCACAAAGGTATCCCGGACTTCAGCACGACCGATTATGATCTCATGGAAGGTGGAAGGCATCATGCCGTCCAGGGCAGCCTTGATATCATTGATCACATTATAAATAATATCGTAGAACCGCATATCCACATTTTCATCCTTGGCCATCTTGCGGATCTGGGGAGACGGCCTGACATTAAATCCGATGATAATTGCATCGGACACTGCTGCCAGGGCCACATCTGATTCATTGATGGTTCCTGCACCTGAATGGACAATCCTAATATCCACTTCTTCCTTGGCAAGGTCTTTCAAAGAATCGTTCAAAGCCTCAATGGAGCCATGGACATCTGCCTTGACAATGAGTTTAAGTTCTTTAATTTCAGCAGAGCCCAGGTTTTCAAACATTTTTTCAAGGTTGACCCGGCTCTTTTTAGCCAGTTCCTTTGCCCGCTGTTTCTGCATTCTGTGGCCTGCAATCTGTTTGGCATCCTTGTCCGAATCCACAGCTATGAATTCATCCCCGGCATCGGGTACGCCTGTAAGACCCACTATTTCGACAGGTGTGCTGGGTCCGGCCGATTGGATGCGCTTTCCGGAATCATCAATCATGGCCCGTATCCTGCCTGAATGTAAACCACAGACAATGGGATCACCATCCCTGAGGGTTCCCTGTTTAACCAGAACCGTGGCAACAGATCCCCTGCCCACATCCAGCCTGGATTCAACAACATATCCCGTGGCTTTTCGATCTGGATTGGCCTTGAGTTCAAGGACCTCAGACTGGAGAATAATCATTTCAAGAAGTTCATCAATGCCTTCACCTGTTTTGGCAGAGACCTTTACAAAAATCACGTTTCCGCCCCATTCTTCGGACAAAAGGTCATGTTCAGACAATTCCCGCATGATCCTGTCAGGGTCAGCACCGACCTTGTCCATTTTATTCACAGCTACAACCACAGGCACTTCAGCAGCCTTGGCATGGTTGATGGCCTCCATGGTCTGGGGCATGACGCCATCATCGGCAGCAACAACAAGAATAACAATATCCGTAACCCTGGCTCCCCTGGATCTCATGGCAGTAAAGGCGGCATGGCCAGGAGTATCTAAAAATGTAATCCTGCCGCCATTGGGGGTTTCCACATTATAGGCACCAATATGCTGGGTAATACCCCCTGCCTCACCACTTGTGATCTTTGATTTGCGGATAACATCCAGTAAAGAGGTTTTTCCATGGTCAACATGGCCCATGATGGTTACAACAGGTGGACTTTCAATCAAATCGCCCTCATCATCCTTTTCTGTCTGAATACTCAACAGCATATCTTCTTCAAAACTTGCTTTTTCCACTTCAAAATCAAATTCAGTGGCAACCAGGGTTGCTGTATCAAAATCAATAGTCTGGTTCACTGTGGCCATCACACCCATGGTCATGAGCTTTGCAATCATCTCATTGGCCTTTATTCCCATGCGCTTGGCAAGTTCTGCCAGTTCAATGGCCTCATCTATCTTGATTCTCCGCTTAATGGCCTTGGGAGTTGTAATCTGGGTTTTCTGAAAATTGCCTTTTTTGGCTTTGTTATCTTTTTTGCTTCTTTTTTTCCTGCCCCGGCCCTTGTATAAATCATTCCCCTCTACCACAGATTTTTTCTTGCGCTTTTTGCGTTTTACTGAGAAATCTGATTCAGGAATATCCCTGCGCCTGTCTTTTTTTCTGAGAGTTGAATCTGCATCCGGAGGCATAACAATATCCGGTCCTGGAACCTGTGCACCACGAACTGGTTTTTTATATCCCGCTTCCTTTTGCGGTAAGGGTTTTCTCTGCTGTACAGGTTTTCTGGCACCACGATCCAGCCTGGTTTCTTCTCTTTGGGGTGTTCTTTTTTTATCTTCAGGTGATTTTATTTTTCTTAAATTTTCAAGAACCCTTGGATCAGCGATTTTAACAATTTTAGCAGGGGTTGACTTGTGTTTTTTCTTTTTCTTTTTAACCTCTGTTTTCAAATTTTCTGCTTCTTGATCCTTTGGTTTTTCAGTTTCCTTTGAAGCCTCTATTCTTTGTGAATCAGATTCAGGTTCTGAAATTTCCCTGGCATTTTTTTTATTTTCCAATGGTTCTTCTGCTGGAACTTCTTTAGTCTTATCTTTCTGGATCTTATCTTTCTGGATCTTATCTTTCTGGATCTTATCTTTCTGGATCTTATCTT
>JAOZST010000002.1:8224-53980 GCA_029939535.1 Desulfobacteraceae bacterium
ATCTTATCTTTCTGGATCTTATCTTTCTGGATCTTATCTTTCTGGATCTTATCTTTCTGGATCTTATCTTCTTTGGCCTTATCTTTGGCCACAGACGCTTCCGTTTTTTCTGGTTTAACCACAGATTCCTCTGGCTTTACAGGAGATATTACCTTTTCAGGTTCTGGTTGTTTAACAGGTTTGACAATTTTTGCAGGCTGTGATTTTTTACCCTTGATTTTCCTGGGAGATTTCTTTTTCAAAACAACCTCTTTGGCTTTACGCTCTTCTTCAGCGCTTTTTTCCACGGGTTGATCTTCTGGGTCGGCTTTCACTGGATCTGTCTGGGATATCTCGGTTTCCACAATCACTTCTTTCACAATAACTTCTTCTGCAGGTATTTCTTCTGCAATACCTTTTTTAGAATCTGCTTCAGAAGCTGGTTCAGCAATTTCTTCAACCTTTTGTTTACGCCTGCGGATAACAGATGGCTTTATTTTTACACCGTTCTTCTTTTTTTTACCAAACAGGCTCTTTTTAATTACGCTTATATCGCCATCTTCAAGAGAGCTCATATGGCTTTTAACTTCGATTTTCAATTCTTTCATTTTATTGAGAAGCGCTCTGTTTGTCATATTCAGATCTTTAGCTAACTCATATACTCTGACTTTCGCCATTGGTTGCCCCCAGTAATCCTCTATAAATATTCTTTTCTCTTACCCACAGCCTTTTGCATATACGACTTATTCTTCCGGCTTTTCTTCCTCTTGACCATCATCACCAGTACCAGCCTCTTCAAGATCCACAGGATCTTCTGCCCTAGCTTCTTCCTGACCATTGATCTGGGCCTCTGCTTGTTCCTGTTCCTGATCATGTTCCGGTTTTTCCTGCTTCTGCCTTTCCAACTCCTTACGTTCCTGTTCTTTATGCTCCAGGGTAAGTCGTTCCTGCTCCAGCTGCTCCTGATCCAATATCTGTTTTGATTCCTCAATGACTGCCTGGGCAGCCTCGGGAGCAATATCCATCACAGAGGCAAGATCCTCAGGACTGGCTTCCAAAATATCCAGCAAAGAAGCATATCCTGATTTAAAAAGGGTTTCAGCAAGAGACAATCTCACATCGGAAAGTTTCATCAGGCTGTCATAACCCGCCTTTACTTCCCGGCTGTACTCCTCTTCACTGGTCACTTCAAGGTGCCATCCGGTAATTTCACAGGCAAGGGACACATTCTGACCACCTTTTCCAATGGCGATGGACAAATATTCATCATTGACTATCACCTCCATGGAGTTGTTGTCCTCATCAATGATAACCCTTGCTATTTCAGCTGGAGACAGTGCATTACAGACAAAACGTGCAATATCCGGACTCCATTGAACAATATCAATTTTTTCACCCCGAAGTTCTTGAACAATACTCTGTACCCTGTTTCCTTTCATTCCCACACAGGCACCCACAGGGTCAACATCGGAATCAATGGAAGATACAGCAACCTTTGCCCTGAGACCAGGTACCCTGGCAGCACCCCTGAGGGTTACAATTCCCTCTGCAACTTCCGGAACTTCGGTCTTAAACAATTCAACCAAAAACTCAGGATGGGTTCTGGAAAGGATTATCTGTGCCCCTTTTGACTCTTCAAGGACATCCAGTACATAGGCTCGAATCCTATCCCCCCGTTTATAATTTTCCCTTGGCATCTGGTCCCTGGGCCTTAGAACTGCTTCAGCCTGACCCAGGTTGACTATGACACTGCCCCGGTCAAATCGTTGAACAATTCCATTGAGAATTTTACCCTTTTTAGTAATAAAATTTTCATAAACCGCATTTCTTTCTGCTTCCCGCATTTTCTGTATGATCACCTGCTTGGCTGACTGGGCTGCTATGCGGCCAAACTCTTCTGTGTCAATACGGATACCAAGGGAATCACCTATCTCACAGTCCGGGTCATATTCATACCCGTCATCCAGAGTAAGTTCACTGTCAGGATACTCAACCTCTTCAACAACTTCCTTAAAATGGAACACTTCAACATCACCGCTTTTCTCGTTATAATGGACTTCAATATCAGCCCTGGGCCCGATTTTTTTTCTGGCAGCAGATATAATGGCCTCTTTTAATGTAGTTATGAGGACTTCTGCATCAATACCCTTTTCACGGCTTACCTGATCAATTACTCTTTTAATATCTGTAATAAACATGTTAAGTGCTCTCCATTTTATAAACCTGCAAGTTTGGCTTTGCAGATCATAAGGTCTGCTATTTCAACCTTTTTTCCATCAATTGCAATTACAATGGAATCATTATTTGTCTTTTCAAGTATTCCAGTAAATTTCTTCTGGCCTTCAACCAGATCAAGGGTTTCAATTTTGACCCTTTCCCCTGTAAATCTGTGAAAATCATCTTTTTTATTCAATGGCCTGTTGGGGCCGGGAGATGAGACTTCAAGTCTATAGCTTCCTATTTCCTCTATTTGCACATCAATTAGATCCCCAAGCTGCCTGCTGATATAAACACAATCGTCCATTGTAACACCATTGGGTTTGTCCATATAAATACGAACAATTTTTTCCCGGTTGCTGAAGGCATACTCAATATGCACAAGTTCAAAATTTTCCGCAAGGCACAGGGGTTCTGCCACAGTTTTAATCCTGTCCACCAGTGTATTGGAATCTTTTGTAAACTCCATAAAATTCCCACAGCCCTTTTAAATTAGTGCGCTATCGCGCTGCTTTTAGCATTTAGCCATTAGCTAACGGCCAAATGCAAATTCCTATACTATTAAATTAGCATTTCCATAAATACAAAAACGGGCATATGCCCGTTCCTAGTACTACATTTTTCAACAAATCCTCACCTGGAATATTTAAGACCTGGAATATTTAAGGCTCAGATCATATCTTCTTTCCATAATAATGGAACATATCCACCATTCCCTGTGTCAAAAAGCCATCCCTGTATCAAAGAGATGGAGCGGGCAACGAGACTCGAACTCGCGACATCAAGCTTGGGAAGCTTGCACTCTACCAGCTGAGTTATACCCGCATTGGCGGAATAATATATCAATCACCATCTATTTTGTCAACACCCCATTTCTATGCCAAATCTCTATGCCACATTTCTACTCAGGGAGATCTGCATTAAATTCCTTTAAAATAGTCCGGGACAGGTTGGTGTGTAATTTTTTTATATTTTTTTCAGTCAAGGTTTTACTAGGAGATCTGTAAACCAGCCTGAAGGACAGGGATTTTTTCCCCTCCTTAAGCGGCTTGCCTTCAAACACGTCAAATAAAAATATATCCTCAACAAGGATTTGTTTTTCAGCCACTTTCTTTAATTGTCCAATCATGGAGCCCACTTCAATACTTTGATCCACAATAAAGGTCATGTCCCTTGAAACAGAAGGAAAGCGCGGCAAAGGATCGGCCTGGACTGAACCAGGCATCAACTCCTCAAGCATTGCCAGGTCAAAATCAAAGACATAGGCATCCTGCTTTAAACCATAATTTTTTAACACCCCGGCATCAATTTTTCCAAGGGAACCCACAACAAGATCTGAAACTTTGACAATGGCTCCAAATCCCATTTCAAAATAGGGACAAATGTCATCTTTGATCTTTAAAAACTGGACGTTTCTGATAAACAGTTCATCCAGCAAACCTTCAACCACCCCTTTTAAATCAAAAAAATCAAGGCCTGCTTTTTTGGAAAACCAGGACTGATCTGAACGATTCCCTGTAATCAGGCCTGCAAGCATCTCTTTTTCCTCGGGCAGATCTCCTTTCTGGGTTGCAAAAAAGGTCTTTCCGATTTCAAATATTTTTATGGTATCTGTCTGCTGGGAATTATTCCGTTTCATGTTATCAAGAAGTCCTGGGACCAGTGAGGTTCTCAATACAGACATCTGATCTGAAATGGGATTTAAAATCCTTTCAACCGCCCTTCTCTTATCGGCTTCAACCAATCTCAAGCGGTCACAGGATTCTTCATGGATAAAATTATAATTAATGGCCTCGTAAAAGGAAAAACCAATCATTGCCTGGCGGATTCTTTCCCTGAGCAGAAGCACAGGAGCCAGGGCCTTGCCCCGGGCAGACACCAGAGGATAGCTGGTCTTAATATTGTTATACCCCCAGAGACGGGCGACCTCTTCGGATAGATCCTCGGGCCGGAGAACATCCACACGAAAAGAAGGGACCTTGACCTTTAATTGTCTTTCACCTGTTTTTTCAATATCAAATTCAACGGATTCCAGAATCTCCTGGACAACGTCAATGGAAAAGTCAGTTCCCAGCCGGGTGTTCAGGGCATCAATATTCAGATCAATTTCCACGGAGGCCGATTGCAGAGGGTGTTCATCAATAATATCCCTGGCAATGGAGGCATCACAAACTTCCGCAATAAGGGAAACCGCCCGCTTCATTGCATAGACCGTACCCTCAGGATCTATACCCCGTTCAAATCTATGGGAGGCATCTGTTGCTATACCTGTTTTTTTAGCTGTTCTGCGGATGGAAATTGGATTAAAATATGCACTTTCAATCAAAACCCGGGTGGTAGTATCAGAAATTTCAGAATTTTCACCACCCATGACCCCGGCCAGAGCTACAGGTCGCTCTCCATCACAGATCATGAGCATTTCAGACTCAAGTTTGTGCTCTTTATTGTCCAGGGTTGTAAAATCAATGGCACTGCCTGCTCTTTTAACAACAATCTGACCCCTGGCCAGATTATCAAAATCAAAGGCATGGAGCGGCTGTCCTGTTTCCAGCATGACAAAATTAGTAATATCAACGATATTGTTAATGGGAGTCAACCCGACAGACTCCAGTTTCTGCCGAAGCCAGAAGGGAGATGGCTCAACTTTGACATCAAAAAGCAGTCCTGCAGAATATCGGGGACAAAGGTCAGGGTCCTTAATTTCAACCTTTGCAAAATCATGGATGGACTCCTGGGCCATTTTTTCTTCGGGAAGACTTACCTCTGGAAGTTTTACCATGCCTCTGGGCTCTGTAAAGGCACCAACTTCCCTTGCCACACCGATCATACTCAGGCAATCAGGCCTGTTGGGAGTCAAATCAATTTCAAAGACTGTGTCAGTGAGATCAAGGGCTTTTTCCAATGGAGTCCCAGGCAGATGACCTTGTTCAAGATCCATAATCCCGGAAGCATCAGCAGCAAGCCGTAATTCAGACCCGCTGCAAAGCATTCCATGGGATTTTTCTCCCCTGAGCTTGCTTTTCTTTATTTTAAATTCCCCTGGCAGAACAGCGCCGGGAAGGGCACAGGGAACATACATCCCCTCCCTCACATTGGGGGCTCCGCAGACAATCTGCACCAGATCGTCCTTGCCTGCATCCACCAGGCAACAGGAAAGCTTATCAGCATTGGGATGCTGTTTGACCTCATCTATCCTGGCCACCACAACATTATCCAGATAATCATACAGGTTTTCAATGGAATCTACTTCAAGCCCTGCCATGGTGAGTCTGTCAGAAATCTCCAAAGGGTCCAGATCAACGGGAATATACTCTTTTAACCAGCTTAAACTGACTTTCATATTAAAACTGCCCTAGAAAACGCAGGTCGTTTTCATAATATTTTCTTATATCATCAATGCCGTACTTGAGCATGGCCATGCGCTCTATGCCTATGCCAAATGCAAACCCGGTATATTTGTCTGTGTCATATCCAACATTTTCAAACACTGCAGGGTGAACCATTCCAGAACCTAACACCTCAAGCCACCCTGTTTTAGAACAGACACGGCATCCCTTACCTTTGCACATCACGCACCTGATATCCACTTCAGCACTGGGCTCGGTAAAGGGAAAAAAACTGGGCCTGAAGCGCAAAGAGGTTTCTTTGTCAAAAAACTGGTGAACAAAGGTAGTTAATATCCCCTTTAGATCACCAAAGGAGATTTTTTCATCCACCATAAGCCCTTCCACCTGATGAAACATGGGGGTATGGGTAAGATCTGAATCACAGCGGAACACTTTACCCGCAGATATAATCCGCACAGGAGGATCTGTTTTTTCCATGGCCCTAGGCTGGGATGGAGAAGTATGGGTTCTTAAAACTATATTTTCCGACACATAGAAAGTGTCCTGCATATCCCTGGCTGGATGATATTTTGGAATATTTAATGCTTCAAAATTATAATAATCCGTCTCAACCTCAGGGCCTTCTGCAATGTCAAAACCCAGCCTCATGAATATACCGCAGATTTCATTTAAAACCTGGGTAATGGGATGAAGACCACCCCTGACAGCCCGTCGGCCCGGCAAAGTCACATCAATTCCTGAAAAGCTGTCCGCATTCCTGGTTTCAAAATTTGAAGAAGCCTGTTTAATCAAGGTTTCAATCTTTATCTTCAGCAGATTGGCATTTTGTCCGGCAAGGGGACGTTCTTCTGCCGAAAGGGATGAAATATTCCTTAAAAATCCCGTTAGCAATCCTTTCCGGCCAAGATACCGGGTTGAAACCAACTCAAGATCCTCTTTGGATCCGGCTTTTTCAATATTATCAAGGGCCTCTTTTTCAATCTCCGCAATACTCTTTTGCAAAATCCCCCCAGATTCGTTTAATTCAACTGACTTGTTCAGTTACCCAGACTATTATTAATTCAGATTAGTTCGTCAGATTAGTTCAACTGTGCAGTTGCCTGGGATGCCAACTGGGAGAAACCTGAAGGATCACAAACTGCAAGATCAGCCAGGACCTTACGATCCAGTTCACAACCTGCCAGCTTAAGACCATTCATGAATTTTGAATAAGAAAGAGAATTCATTCTGGCTCCTGCATTGATCCTGACGATCCAGAGTTTTCTGAAATCTCTTTTCCGCACACGCCTGTCCCTGTATGCATACATCAATGCCTTATCAACAGCATCTGCTGCTGTTCTGAATAATTTACTTCTACCGCCCCTGAATCCCTTTGCAAGCTTGAGAACTTTATTTCTACGTCTCCTTGCCTTAAACCCTCTTGTAACTCTCATTTTATCTAACTCCTCGCACTTATACTTTAGTGCATTTATACTTTAGTACATCTATGCTTCAGCACCAGATCACTTTCAGAAAATGACCTGGAAATTAATTAGCCATTGGGCAACATACGTTTGACAGCTTTCATATTTGAATCGTCAATGATCTGATCCAGACGTAATGAACGTTTTCTTTTGGTGGTTTTTTTTGTCAGAATATGACTGGCATGGGATTTACGGAATTTAAATTTCCCAGACCCTGTTTTTGTAAACCGCTTTGCGGCTGCTCTGCGTGTTTTAATTTTAGGCATTTTACCTCTCCTGTATTGCTATTTTACTAAAAAAGAGAAGGTGGTATACGACCTAAGGCGTAATATACCACCATACATTACTTTATGTATTTAAACTATTGTACTAAATTTTTAACCAAGAGGACTAAAGCTTATTTGGGTCCAAGCAGCATGGTCATAACCCGGCCTTCAAACTTGGGATTCTGTTCAACCACTGCAAAATCCTGGGTCAGGCCAATGATTTTTTCCAAAACAGCATTGGCACGATCCCTGAGCATGAATTCCCTGCCCCGGAAGACCAGTGTGATCTTTACCTTATCATTTTTCCCGAGAAACTTTTCAATATGCCGGACCTTGGTTTCAAGATCATGGTCATCTGTTTTTGGCCGGACCTTTATTTCCTTAATCTGAGAAGTTTTTTGTTTTCTCTTGGCCTCCTGTTTTTTCTTGGTAAGCTCGTACTTATACTTCCCATGATCCATTATCTTACAGACAGGCGGATTTGCATCCGGAGACACCTCAACCAGATCAAGGTTCTCATCTCCGGCAATTTTCAATGCCTCTTCAGTGGGCATAACACCTATCTGTTCACCATCAGAACCTATCACACGAACCTCACTGGCCCTGATCCCCTTATTCACGATCGTCTGATCTTGTCTTCCTCGCTTAGATATTTTCACACCTCCTGCTTAAGTACACTCCAATTCCTCTGGTACGCTTTTATCTAAATTGGTACGCTCTTATCTAATTTGCTACTACCTCTTCTATTTATAAACTTAAGTATAACCCTATGATCATAACGGCTTGACATAAAAAACACAAGCACTATTTGATATTATAGTTGATTATTCTTTTTGCTCCAGAGTATACGCTTCTAAAAAGCTATGTTTCCAATATAGATTTTTCTCTTTATTAAAAAAATTATAAAAAAGATCAAGGCTTTTTTCACGTAATACCCCGGGAATGACCTGAATTTTTGCATCTCTGTACAGCGGTGTCATTGTGGCCAGGTCACAGGAAGTCCCGCCGCCCATGGGGTCTTCATAGGCAAAAACAATTTTTTTTATGCCTGAAAGAATAATTGCACCAAAACACATGAGACAGGGTTCCATGGTGCAGTAAAGGACGGCCTTCCCCGGTTTAAACTCCCTGACGCATGTTTCAAGGGACTTGAGAGCTCTAATTTCCGCATGGTCAATCTCGCTAAAAAAATCTTTGTCAATGCAGGTTCCCTTCCTCAACCCCCGGGCAATCACCTCCCCCTCCTGAACAATCACACACCCCACAGGAAACTCCCCGTTTTCAAAGGCTGTTTCAGCATGCTGCAAGGCCAGCTCCATAAAAAGTTCGTGTTCCAAAATACATCTTTCCCCTTTTTTAAATATACCCCCCCCTAAAGTCTTACATTTCCATAGACCTTCCACGGGAGGCAATATAACAATTACGGCAATGACTTGCTTTTTTAAATAATTATTGTAATTAATGGAATCTTTAAAAATATTCAATATTGAATTTTAGAGCGCTATGGTGCGAGCTTTTAGCCATTAGCTGTTGGCTGTTACCTAAAACCTAACGGCTAAATGTAAATCCCTATACTATGAACTTATGAAACTATTACAAAAAAAAGAAATCCCCGGCATAAAAACTGATACAAAGACTGGCTGCATCAGGGAAATATTTCAACAGCGGGAAAAAAGCTTTCTTTCTGAGTACGGAACTTCCAGTGCCGGTACCACAAGAAAAATTGAAGAAAAAAATGCCTGTAACATAAGAACTCCTTTTCAACTTGACCGGGACAGGATTGTCTATTCCAACTCCTTTAGACGTTTAAAATATAAAACCCAGGTTTTCTTATCTCCCCTGGGCGACCACTACAGGACCCGGCTGACCCATACCCTTGAAGTTTCTGAAATTGCCAGGAATATTGCCAGGGCCATGCGTATGAACGAAGACCTTGCCGAGGCCATAGCCCTGGGTCATGACCTTGGCCATACCCCCTTTGGCCATGGGGGAGAAACAGCTTTGATCCAGGTGCATTCCCCCCATTTCACCCACTCAGACCAGAGCCTGAGGGTGGTGGATGTTCTTGAAAACAGAGGCCAGGGCCTGAACCTGACCAGGGAAGTCAGGGATGGGATACTTAAGCACTCAAAGGGTTTTGGCAACATAATCCCTTCCACCCCTGGTGAAACCGCCATGACCATTGAAGGAAGAATAGTAAGAGTGGCTGATATAATTGCCTATTTGAACCATGACCTGGACGATGCCCTCAGGGGGAAAGTGATTGCCATGGATGATGTGCCAAATATCTGCCTTGAAAAACTAGGGAAAACCCATTCTGTCCGTGCCAGCACCATGATTGAACACCTGGTTTACAATAGCGGGCCAGAAAACGGAGAATTTGTTCTGGATATGGGAGAAGATATCTTCCAAGCCATGATAATTTTGAGAAAATTCCTCTATGATAAAGTTTATCGTTCCCCTGAAGTTCACAATGAGTTTATAAAGGCCAAAAAAATCATCATTGGACTTTATACATATTTCCTGGATCACCCGGATTTTATGCAGAAAGAACTGGAAAAAATGGAAATGGCTCCCTGGGATGCAACTAAAAATGCTCTAAAACGATCCATTTGTGACGTGATCGCCAGTATGACTGACCGGTATGCATTAATGTTGTACACAAAATTATTTTTCCCCAAACCAATGGTATAACAAATATAACTGGCATAGCAACCATAACGGGTATAAGAACTCTGACCGGCGCAATGACCATAAATTGATATAATCAGGAACAAACCCAATGGCATTGAATATTTTTTACAAAATTTCAACTCTTTACCAGGCAATGGACAAGACCTGGGACAATATTGCATCCCAATATGATTTTCAATGCAATGGATGTGAGAACAATTGCTGCAGATCCCTGTTCTTTCATCACACCCTTGTGGAAAAAGCCTATCTCCTCCATGGATTTGACCAATTATCCCGGAATATAAAGGAAGAATCCATTTCCAGGGCCAGGGACTATTGCAGCAAAACCTTTCAGAAAACCAATGCTACCACCTCCCTGAAACTCATGTGCCCCCTGAACCGGGATGGCAGATGCATCCTTTATAAATATCGGCCCATGATATGCCGGCTCCATGGCCTTCCCCACGAACTTCATAAACCCGGAAATACAGTTCTGCAGGGAAAGGGATGTGATACAGGTTTTTTTGATTCAAAAAAATATATAGCCTTTGACCGGACTCCTTTTTATCGAGAGATGGCTGGAATTGAAATGGCATACCGCAAAAAAACTCATAAAAATGGAAGAATAAAAGAAACTGTGGCCCAGATGCTGGCTGGATAAAACAGGCCTCTGGTGGGTTTAAAAGTCTCCCCACTAAACAACTCCCTTGGGCATGGGAGGGACTTTCTCCCCTGCCAGCACAAACCCCCCGTCCAGTCGGATGATACTTCCGGTCATGTAAGGGGCATCTTTGATCATAAAAAGGCAGGCCTTTACCACATCGTCAATGGTTCCTGTACGTTTCATCAAAGTATGATCCAGGATGCTTTGTTTTTCCATGTCCGTGAGAACCTGGTCCCACCCCCTTGTTCCCTGGCCATGACGTGTCTCAAAAATTCCCAGCATAAGTTCATTTACTCGAATACTGGGTGCTCCCATGCGGGCCCAGGTTTCTGTCAGGGAGGAGATCCCCCGGTTTGCCATTGCATACCCGTCATTGAACACCAGGGCTCCTGGACCTGATCTGCCAACCATCCCGGCAATGGAAGAAAGGTTTATCACAATGGCATCGTCTGAATTCTGCAAAAGCGGAAACATTGCTTGAAAAACCCATTGTTTGGTCTTAAGGGTGGTCTCCATCTCAAGATCCCATTGATCTTCAGTATATTCTCCATGAACAACGGGCCAGCCACCCCTTTCTATGTTGTTGACCAGAATATCCAGGCGGCCATATTTGTCTTTTATGAATGCGGCCAGTTTTTTAATCTCCTGTATCTTGCACAGGTCTGCAGTAAAAATATGGTGATCTATACCCTTGAAACCCTTTTCCATAGTTTCAAAGGAATCTTCCCAATCATAGCGGGTGAGCACAAGCCTTGCCCCCTGGTCAGCAAGTGCCAGGCCAATGCCTTTACCAATTCCTTTTACAGCCCCCAGAACCAGGGCTATCTTTCCTTTGATTTCCATGGGGTTATCCTTTTAAGACCAAGGGTATCCCAAACAACATATTTTTTACCCATTCAATGCCAAAATCCAGTAAGGCTTCATCATTGGATTTGATGAAATTTAAAAAGGACAATGGCAGGTTAAAATCTTCTGCAAGGTCCTGGTCAAAAATACGGGTCCTGAATTCATCCAGATCGTACAATGCCAGATAAAACTGATCTGACTGCGCCCCTTCAAGTTTTCCAGGTAAAATTCTATTTTTCAAGCTTATCAGCTCCATGAGCTTGTCATTGTTCTGGTTGTGGACTTCCACATCCTGGCCTTCAAGCCACTGGCCCACAGTTAATTTTGTTTTTCTTCCAAACCCCTTGCAATGTGATTCTTCAATAAGGGCAAAATATTCTGTAATCACACCGGTTTCCCTGGAACGTGAAATTGCCCGGGCCAGAGGGTAGAGTCGACAGGAACCAGGCCGGTCTTCATACACAAAACACCCTTTTTCAGTCACAAAAGGACATTCATGGCCTGTGGCTGGATTTGGTTTAAATTCAACAATGGGCAGGCCGGATCCCGGCCCGTAATGAAGGTAGGTATATTTTTTTAAAAAATCCTGGGAAGAGACTCCTAAATTATTTTTCAATCTTAAAATATCATAGGGAGTCAGAGCCTGATTCAGGTCCCTGCAGCAATCATTAAAACATATATTTTCCTGACTGCAGTCAAAGTTCATGGGTTCGTCAACATGAACTGATATCATTTCTTCTGTCATTTCGTATCCTTGGTGTTATTAAATTAGCGAGCTATCGCATGAGCTTTCAGCCATTAGCTGTCAGCTAAAGCCTAATGGCTGAAGTCAAATTCCTATACTATAAATTTATCACTTCAATATATTATTGTATTTTCGTGGTATTAATTTCCTGGTTTCTGCCCTAAAAATATAAAGACGTAAGTTATCAGGTTTATTTTAATTTTTCCAGGATCTTTTTATGGTGAACACTTTACCACATATGGTGGTTTATCCATAATAATTTAATATATATTGTTACGAACTCCAGGTTTGCTGACAATCAAAAAACATAACAAATCTTTTTTGAAAAATTCTTGACAAAAACATTGGTTGGGTGCTATTGCCATATCATTTGAGTGAGCCTTGTTTCCATAGGTAAGTTTATTTCTTTAGGCGGTGTAAACTTAACTGATCCAAGAACTGACTAGGAATTATCGGCCAAGCAATCCTGATCTCTGGTAGACTTCGGCCTGTGTTCTTTATAATGAATTGTCGCACAACGGTATTGTGCATTTTGATTAACTTAAATTATGGAGGTATTTTAAATGCCATCTTTTGTAATTGCAGAAAAATGTGACGGCTGCAAAGGCGGGGACAAAACAGCATGTATGTACATCTGCCCCAATGACCTGATGGTTCTTGAACCCAACGAGATGAAAGCATACAACCAGGAACCAGATCAGTGCTGGGAATGTTTTTCATGCGTAAAAATCTGTCCTACCCAGGCCATTGAGGTCAGAGGGTATTCTGACTTTGTACCCATGGGAAGCAGCGTTGTACCCATGCTGGGAACAGAAGACATCATGTGGACTTGTAAATTCAGAAACGGAAAAATAAAACGTTTTAAATTCCCCATCAGAACCACCCCTGAGGGCGAAGCCAATTCCTATGATGATCTTAAAGGAAAAGACCTTTACAGCGGACTTCTTTCCACCCAGGAAGCAGACGGTTATGTACTCGTAGCTCCAACAGAGCTTGCTTGATTTTTTATTGTTTTATTTGATATTTATACATAATTTTGGAGGTATATAATGGCATTACCTAACAAACCTATTGGAGAACTTAAGGCGGAAAGAGACCCAAAGGTTGAAAAAAGAGACGTTGATGTTCTGATCATCGGTGGCGGTATGGCAGCATGCGGAACAGCATTTGAAATTAAAAAATGGGCAAGCGACGACACATCAATCCTTCTTTGTGACAAAGCAGCCCTGGAAAGATCAGGAGCAGTAGCCCAGGGCCTTTCTGCCATCAATACGTACATTGGTGATAACAAACCAGAAGATTACGTACGCATGGTTAGAAATGACCTCATGGGTATTGTACGAGAAGACCTTATCTTTGATCTGGGTCGTCATGTGGATGATTCTGTACATCTTTTCGAAGAATGGGGACTTCCTGTATGGAAAAAAACCGATGACGGCAAAAACCTTGACGGTAAAAAAGGTCTTAAAGCCGGCAGCCTCAAAGGTGGAGCCACTCCGGTCCGTACTGGTAAGTGGCAGATCATGATCAATGGTGAATCCTACAAAAGAATCGTTGCCGAAGCAGGTAAAAAAGCCCTTGGGGAAGAAAACATCATTGAAAGATGTTTTATTGTTGAACTCCTCAACGACAAGGATGATCCCAACAGAGTTGCCGGTGCCGTTGGTTTCTCTCTACGGGAAAACATCGTTTATATCATCAAGGCAAAAGTCATGATGGTAGCCTGTGGCGGTGCGGTTAACATTTACCAGCCCCGTTCAGTCGGAGAGGGTAAGGGCCGCGCCTGGTATCCAGTATGGAATGCCGGTTCCACCTATACAATGGCAGTTCGAGCAGGTGCTGAGCTTTCCATGATGGAAAACCGTTTCACCCCTGCCCGTTTTAAAGATGGTTACGGCCCTGTTGGTGCATGGTTCCTGCTTTTTAAAGCCCAGACCGTTAATGGCCTTGGTGAAAACTATGCTGCTTCTGACGATGCAAAGGCAGAACTTGAAAAATATGCTCCCTATGGAACTGCAGCTGTTACTCCTACCTGCCTGAGAAATCATCTAATGATGAAAGAATACAAGGAAGGCCGTGGTCCCATTATCATGAAAACTTCCGACGCCCTTGCTAAACTGGGCGAAACCATGAGCAAAAAAGAACTCAAACACCTTGAGTCTGAAGCCTGGGAAGATTTTCTTGACATGACCTGCGGTCAGGCAAACCTCTGGTGCGCCACCAATACAGAGCCTGAGTTTAAAGACTCGGAAATCATGCCCACAGAACCCTACCTGCTGGGCTCCCATTCAGGCTGCTGCGGCATCTGGTGTTCAGGTCCAGAAGAAGACTGGGTACCTGACAGCTACAAATGGGGTTACAACAGAATGACCACTGTCAACGGTCTGTTTACTGCGGGTGACGGCGTGGGCTGTTCAGGCCATAAATTCTCCTCCGGTTCCCATGCAGAAGGCCGTATTGTTGCAAAGTCCATGCTCCAGTATCTTGAAAAAGAAGGGGACAAGGTAACCGGCTTCAAAGAAACAGATGAAGAGCTTGTTGATTTTGTTTACAAACCAGTCAGAACCTACCTTGACAATTGCGAATATTCAACAGATGAGACAGTCAACCCCCATTATTGCAAACCAGCGGGCATGGCAATGCGTCTGATGAAAATGACCAATGAGTATGGTGGTGGAACAGCCACTTATTACATGACCTCGGGCAAAGCCCTTGAAATTCTCATGGAAAACTTTGAATACTTCCGTGAAGACCTTGAGCAAATTGCTGCAGGTGATCTGCATGAACTATTGAGAGCATGGGAAATCAACCATCGCCTCTACACGGTTCAGGCCCATACCCGTCATATTCAGTACCGCGAAGAATCAAGGTATCCTGGTTTCTACTACAGGGGTGACCACATGGGGCAGAATGACGAAGACTGGTTCTGCTTTACCAACTCTACATATGACAAAGCAACCAATGAATGGTCATTAAAAAAAGTTCCTTACATTAAGATCATTTCCGACTAGTGTGTAAAGAAGATTTTAATAAAGTAAGCGTTTTGTAATAATAACCTCCAGGTGCTGATATCCAGTGCCTGGAGGTTTTTTCAAATTGCAGGCCTTTGGTCTTTTTCTTTCTGTTTGATCTTCTTACCTATCTCCTGTTTTGTAAAGGTATAAACCGACATTGCCTGGTCAGGTCTGTATGGTTAGAAAACAGGAGAAAGGATGCCGGAAAATACTCCAAGGGGCCGTCGCCCCGGAGTTTGGCATGCACCAATAACAAGAATACACTAGACATAACTCAAATGCACGGAGGAAAGCATGACAACAGATAATTCAGCTCCGGTAAGTGGAAGCATCATGGTGGTTGGTGGTGGAATCAGTGGCCTGACAACTGCCCTGGAAGCTGCCGAAGTGGGGTATGAGGTCTTCCTTGTGGAAAAGGAAGCCTCCCTTGGCGGAAGAGTATCCCAGCTCAAACACTATTTTCCCAAACTTTGCCCGCCAACATGTGGGCTTGAAATCAATTACAGGCGAATCAAGGACAATAAAAATATCAAAGTATTCACCATGTCTGAAGTGCAGAAAGTGGAAGGCAATCCCGGCGATTATACGGTTACCTTAAAAACAGCTCCCAGATATGTCAATGAAAACTGCACTGCCTGCGGTGAATGCGCCAAAGTCTGTGAAACTGAAATTTCCAATGAGTTCAACTTTGGCATGGACCGCAGAAAAGCAGCCTATCTTCCCCACAACATGGCATTCCCCCAGAGATATATTATGGATACTGCCATGGGCACCGATGACAGGGACAGGGTGATAGAAGCATGTAAATATGATGCCATTGACTTTGACATGGAAGAAAAAAATATTGACCTTAAAGTAGGCGCCATTGTCTGGAATACAGGCTGGCAGCCCTATGATGCCACTAAAATTGACAACCTTGGTTTTGGCAGATACCAGAATATCGTAACCAATATGATGCTGGAAAGAATGGCATCCATCAATGGTCCAACAGATGGAAAAATCATCCGTCCGTCCGATGACAAGGCACCGGCAACAATTGCCTTTGCACAATGCGCAGGCTCCAGGGATGAAAATCATCTTCCCTATTGCTCTTATATCTGCTGCATGGCTTCCTTGAAACATGCCACCTACCTGAGAGAACAATATCCGGAAGC
The DNA here is from genome assembly GCA_029939535.1 of Desulfobacteraceae bacterium. Lineage (GTDB taxonomy): Bacteria > Desulfobacterota > Desulfobacteria > Desulfobacterales > Desulfobacteraceae > NBML01. Next base: position 24,593 of record JAOZST010000002.1, read on the forward strand.
AAAGATTTATATTTATTATATTGATCTTAGAACTCCGGGTCTGAAATATGAAAAATTCTATGCAAACCTCAAGCAGGATGAAAATATTTTCTTTATAAAAGGCAAAGTGGCTGAGGTCAGTGAAGAATCTGGAACCGGCAATATCAACCTGGTTGCCGAAGATACCATTACCGGTGAAAAGGTCAGACAGACAGTGGACCTGCTGGTGCTTGCAACGGGCATGCAGCCCGCAGCAGCCATTGATAAACCCAATGCAGACCTGAACTATAATGAAGAAGGTTTTATCATGAATGACTTTTCCAAAGGCGGAATGTTCGCAGCTGGCTGTGCAAATAAGCCTGCCGATGTTGTAACATCTAACCAGAATGCCACTGGAATGGCTCTCAAGGCCATTCAGACCCTTGTAAGGAGGTAACGAAAACCATGGATAAAAAATACGGCGTATATATATGCACAGGCTGTGGAATCGGCGACACCCTGGACATGGAAGATCTGGTAGAAGTTCCCGAGGAAGAGGGAGTCAACTGCACCACCCATCCCTTTCTGTGCTCAAAGGAAGGAGTGGAACTTATCCAGAAGGATGTTGATGAAGGCAAAGTAAATGCCATGGTAATCGGGGCATGCTCCCGACGTGTCAACTTTGATGTATTTAACTTTAACGGGTGTATTGTTGAAAGAACCAACTTGAGAGAAGGGGTTGTATGGCCCCATTCACGGGAGGCATATCCTGCCCTTACTGAAGACCAGAAAGATGACGAAGAACATTTTGATCCCATCCAGATGAAGGCTGAGGACTATATTAAAATGGGCATGATCCGAGTTGAAAAAGTAAAACTGCCCGAACCCTTTAAAACGGAAACTTTTTCCAGAAAAATCCTGGTCCTGGGAGGCGGTGTTACAGGCATGTCAGCCGCCCTTGATGCAGCCAAAACCGGTTATGAGGTCACCATTGTTGAAAAAACAGATACCCTTGGCGGATACGCAGGCAAACTCAGGAGCCAGATGCCGGTAGTAGAACCATTTGAATCCCTCCAAGCCCCAGTGGTTGAGAGTCTGATCCAGGAGGTCCAGGGTTTTTCTAATATTGAAGTAAAAACCAATTGTGAAGTTGCCCGTATTGCCGGCCAGCCCGGCGAATTCACTGTGACCTTTAAAAAACCAGGCGAAAAAATTCCCTTTGACGTTCCCTTTCCCCTGCCCGAAGAGATGCTGATGGATGAAAATGGTAAGGAACTGGATGCAGAAGCTGCCCATGCCAAATATCTTGAATACAATGAAGGCAAAAACGATATACTTCAGCTGGATCCAAACGGCCTGCTCTATGGTGCTGTGGTCCTGGCCGCTGGCTGGAGACCTGCCGTGCTTGAAGGCGAGGCCTATGAACACCTTGGATTAAACCTTGATAATGTGGTTACCAACGATGAATTTGAAATGATTGCTGCCAAGGGTAAAATTTTAAGACCTTCCGATGGTAAAGAAGCAAAAAATGTTGTGTTTATCCAGTCCCCTGGCAAGGATGAAGATGATGCTGACTTTGAATATTGCGGTTCCGTTACCAGCCAGGTGGCTTTAAAACAGGCTAAATATGTGAGGGAAGATTATGAAGACGGTAAAGCCTATGTGATTTACCAGCACATGAGAACCCCTGGCCTCCAGGAATATTTTTATAAAAGCATGCAGCAGGATGATGGTGTTTTCATGACAAAAGGAGCGGTTACAGAAGTTGCGCAGCAGGGTGACGGGATTGCTGTAACTGCCACTAATACGCTTTTGGGTGAAAACCTGGCCATCAAGGCAGACATGGTTGTGGTTGCCGGCGGTATGGTACCGGTTACCAAGGATGATCCTGTTGTCAACCTGGCCTATCGCCAGGGACCAGGGTTCAGGGACAATGATATTTTCGGTCAGTATGCAGACTCCAATTATATCTGCTTTCCCTATGAAACCCAGCGAACAGGTATCTATGCTGCAGGCAGTATAAGACGGGCCATGACCATTGAAGAATCCATGGAAGATGCAACTGGTGCAGCCCTTAAGGCCATCCAATGTATTGAAAGTTCCAACCGGGGCATGGCAGTTCATCCCAGATCCGGTGATATGACCTATCCGGATTTCTTTTTCCAGAGATGTACCCAGTGTAAGCGGTGCACGGTTGAGTGTCCCTTTGGAGCCCTTGATGATGATGAAAAAGGAACTCCCAATATTAATCCGACCCGGTGCAGAAGATGCGGTACCTGCATGGGTGCATGTCCTGAAAGGATTATAACCTTTTCCGATTATACCATTGACTCCATTGGTTCCCAGGTAAAGGCTATTGGCGTACCATCGGAAGATGATTATGAGGAACCGCCCTTCAGGTTCCTGGCCCTGGTCTGTGAGAATGATGCATTCCCAGCCCTGGATATGGTGGGTATGAACCGCATCGACTATTCTCCCAATGTCCGGTTTATCCCGGTTCGCTGTCTTGGTTCTGTGAATGTAATATGGATCAAGGATGCACTGGCCCAGGGCATGGACGGAGTTATCCTCATTGGATGTAAACATGGGGATGATTACCAGTGTCATTTTATGAAAGGCTCTGAGCTTGCTGAAATCCGGGTGAAAAAAATCGGTGATGCCCTTTCAAGTCTTGCACTTGAAGAAGAGCGTGTGGCCTTTACAGAAATTGCCATTGATGAATATGACAAGCTTCCTGAAATCATTAATGCCTTTGTTGAAAAAGTTGAAGACATGGGACCCAACCCGTTCAAAGGATTCTAATGTCATTATACCAAAATTATATGGAGGTATCCTATTATGACTGTTAAATATCTTGCTCAACCTGATCTTGAATTTATTGCCCAGATAAAAGGGCTTGGCGGAGACACCCTGAAAAAGTGTTATCAATGTGCGACATGCTCGGTTGCCTGTCCCATTGCACCGGAAGACAGCCCTTTTCCTAGAAAAGAGATGATTGCCGCTTCCTGGGGATTAAAAGACAAATTGATCAGCAATGGTGATATCTGGCTTTGCCATCAATGTGGTGATTGTACAGACCTTTGCCCCAGGGGTGCAGCTCCCGGTGATGTTCTGGCTGCTGTAAGGTCTGCCGCCATCACAGAATATGCACAGCCCAAAATACTGGCCAATGCCATCAATGATCCCAAAAAACTACCCTGGCTCATTGGTATTCCAGCCATCTGGTTTGCAATCCTTGCCTATATCACCATGGCCCAGGCCGATGTAATGACAAAAATATTCAATATATTTGGAATTGCATGGTCCCATGCCCATGAAGGCGGGGACCACGTTATTGCCCAGGCAAATTTCTTTTCAACCTGGTTTGTTGATCTTACCTTTGTTCCCACAGCCACTGCTGTTGTGCTGATCTTCTTTTTCAGTCTAAAGCGATTTCTGAATGATATCCATGAAAATGCTGTTCTTGAAGGGAAAACAGATAAGACAACCCTGAATTACAAAGAATTTTTCCAGGCACTTTTAAAAGTCATTCCCACTGTGCTCAAACATGAAAAATTCAATGAATGCGAATCCAACAAAGACCGCGCCACACCCCATATGATGGTTCTGTTTTCATTTATCGGCCTTTTCATTGTTACGGCTATTTTCTTTATTGTACTCTATGCATTCCAGACACCCGGACCCTATTCTCAGCTGAATCCTGTAAAATGGCTTGCCAATATTTCCGGTGTTGCTCTGGTAATCGGCTCTGGTCTGATGATTAAAAACAGGATGGATAATAAAGACCAGGTTTCCACCTATAAGGACTGGTTTATATTAGTCCTTATCTTTTCCCTTGGTCTGACGGGTATGCTTTCCGAAATGGCACGGTTGGCACATTTACAATTCATTTCATATACCTTTTATTACCTGCATTTGATTGCCATATTTAATTTGTTTGCATATCTACCCTTTTCAAAAATGGCACATCTTGTTTATAGACTGACAGCAATGACCTATGCAGAATACGGGAATAGAAAATAAATTGTAATACAATTTTTAAATCTGATTTTAATTTAATCGTATTGGAATTTGCTGTTAGCATGAGCCATCTGGCTTTAGCAAACAGCGAATGCCTAAATGATCGCGCGATAGCACGCTAATTTAAAAAAGGAGGTTGGTTTTTATCAACCTCCTTTTTTTTATTTCTTGCAACTTTTATCAAAAACAAATCCAGTATTTCTAAACTTTTGTAATAACAGCTTAATAAAATCGTTGCAAAATTCCAATTTTCCTATATTATTAATGGCTTGAAATACAAACAAAAATTATAGGAGACTGGTCAGTTGAATAAAATTGCTGTACTTCCCGGTGATGGAATTGGGCCTGAGGTCATAAAGGAGGCTGTCAAAGTCCTTGACACAGCCGCTGGAATATATGGATTTACCCTTGAATATGAATTTGCCGAAATCGGGGGGGCAGCCATTGATAAACACGGACGTGCGCTCCCGGAATCCACCCTTTCTCTATGTGAAAAAAGCCAGGCCATTTTGTTTGGTTCAGTGGGCGGCCCCAAATGGGAAAGCCTGCCTCCGGAAAAACAACCGGAAAGAGCTGCCCTGCTTCCCCTTCGAAAACATTTTGGTCTCTATTGTAACCTTAGACCAGCCAAAGTTTTTCCAACCCTTGCACCTGCATCTCCCTTAAAACCGGAAATTGTTCAAAATGGCTTTGATATTCTCTGTGTGCGGGAACTGACCGGTGGTATATATTTTGGTGAACCCAAGGGAAGAAAAGGAAAGGGTCCTGATGAAACAGCATTTGATACCATGGTGTACTCCAGGTATGAAATTGAGAGAATTGCCAGAATGGCCTTTGAGGCTGCCCAGAAGCGAAAACAGGTGGTTACCTCTGTTGACAAGGCAAATGTATTGTTTTCCATGGTGCTCTGGCGGGAAACCGTGACAGAGATAGCAAAGGAATATCCCGACGTCACTTTGAACCACATTTATGTGGACAATGCCACCATGCAGCTGGTAAAAAATCCCCATCAATTTGACGTATTGCTCTGTGGGAATATGTTTGGAGATATCATTTCAGACGAATGTGCCATGATTACCGGCTCCATGGGACTCCTTGCCTCGGCAAGCCTCAACCAGGACAAATTCGGCCTGTATGAGCCCGCAGGAGGATCTGCGCCGGATATTGCAGGTAAAGGAATTGCCAACCCCATTGCCCAGATCCTTTCCGGAGCCATGATGCTCAAGTACACATTTGGCCATACCCAGGCAGCCAATGCCATTGAATCAGCCATATCCAGGGTTCTTGAAAATAAAATTTTCACAGCAGATCTGACAAACCAAAAAAGTAAAGCCGTTAATACCGCTGCCATGGGAAATGCCATTGCAAAGGAATTGACAATCACCTGCTAATAAAGCAATCATTCAAACCGTACTGGTCTAAAATCCTTTAAAACAGCCATCTGAACTTTATAGTCACAGATGACTGTTTTTTTGATTCAACAACGTATAAACTTTGTTGACACATCAAAATAACAATGTTATCTTTTGTTTAAACTATGTATATACAAAAAAAGGATCAGGCTATGGAAATGATTATTAAAAAATGGGGTAACAGCCTTGCTGCACGAATTCCCATGCCCATCGCAAAAGCAACCGGGATTACTGTTGATCAAAAAATAACAATTGAGGCCAATAACGGAAAGATCATTATTACACCGGTGGTTGATGATATTGTATATAAACTTGATGATTTATTGAAGAACTGCCCTGAAAAAGCAGTAAAATTGGATGACGAGGACCAAGCCTGGTTAAATGATGAACCGGTTGGGAAGGAATGGTAATGTATCTTCCCAAACGTGGTGACATAGTATGGACAAATTTTGATCCTGCTGCCGGTTATGAACAAAAAGGGAAAAGGCCGGCTTTGATTCTTTCCCCTGCTAATTTCAATAAAGTATTTGGTCTGGCCCTGGCAGCACCAATCACAAGCCGAGCGCGTGGTCATGCTTTTGAAACCGATTTAAATGACCCCAACATTAAAATAAAGGGTGTTGTTCTATGTCAACAAATCAAAATGATTGATTTTAAAGAGCGGGGGTTACAATATGTAGCCAAGGCTCCTGGAGAAGTCTTAAACGAAGTATTAGGCAAAGCACGGACTATTCTGGAATAAATTGTGCTGAGGGGATAATTGATTTAAGAAGGCAACTCAGTTGGGTCATCGTCATGCACTGCAATATTCTCAAGGCAATCTGTTTTATCCAAATAAGATTTCAACAAACTGTTAAAACACAAAAGAGGGTATCTGATTTTTATCAGATACCCTCTTTATATTGTGGCGGGAGTGACGAGACTCGAACTCGCGACCTCTTGCGTGACAGGCAAGCGTTCTAACCAAACTGAACTACACCCCCGAATACACTGTTTTTGGTGGGCGATGCAGGGCTTGAACCTGCGACTTCAACCTTGTAAGGGTTGCACTCTCCCAGCTGAGTTAATCGCCCAAAAGCAGGCAGGTTATATCAATTCTAAAAATTAGTGTCAAGCACAAAATCAAAAAAAATGACTTTTTTATTATTCCCCTGAAAATGAAGACCTATTCTTTCTTGACACCTGGCCTTGCAACAGGAATTTATTAATGATATGTTAACAGAAGTTATAAAATAACATGAGTCCAACTGCCCTATAAAATCCGAAGCAGGACGTTTTTTCCTTCCGGGATTTGTAGTTTCAAAAAGGAAATAGAAAATTCCTTTTTCTGTTTTTTTATCGGTACAGCAATAATATATATTATGAATGTAAGGAGTATGACTATGGAACCAGTGCAAGGATACCTGGAAATAATGGACAAGGGATTTGGGTTTTTAAGAAATATTGAGGAAAACTTTAAGCCCAGACCTGAAAATCCATATGTTCCCACTAGCCTTATCAGAAAATTAAATCTCAGGGAAGGCAGTTTTATCCAGGGATTTGGTGAGAAAAAAGGCAGCAGCAACCTTAACCTTGCCCTGATCCGTGTGGAGACCATCAACCACCTTCCCTTTGACGAATTCACAAATATACCCATGCTCCAGGACCAGACCAGCATCAATCCCTTTGAAAGGTATAATCTTGCCCAGGGTGAAGAGGATATCACGGGCAGGGCCCTTGATATGATTGCTCCCATTGGCATGGGCCAGAGAGGATTAATAATTTCCCCGCCCAAATCCGGGAAAACAACTATTTTAAGACATATGGCCAATTCCGTTGTCACCAACCACCCGGATTCAAAGGTCTTTGTCCTTCTGGTGGATGAACGGCCCGAAGAGGTTACAGATTTCCAGAGGGGCCTTACAGACGCCCATGTACTCTATTCTTCAGCTGACCAGCAGATCGGTCAGCACATGAGGATGACAAGGCTGGCCATGCACACGGCCATTCGTTGCGCAGAAATAGGTCAGAACTCTGTTGTATTCATTGACTCCCTGACCCGGATGACCAGGGCTTTTAATGCAGATACAGACAACCATGGTAAAACCATGACAGGTGGACTGGGTGCCAATGCCATGGAATTTCCCAGAAAAATATTCGGTGCCGCAAGAAAGCTTGAAAACGGGGGTTCCCTGACCATAATTGCCACCATTCTTGTGGACACGGGCAGCAGAATGGATGATATCATATTCCAGGAGTTCAAAGGGACTGGCAACATGGATCTTGTCCTGTCCAGGGAATGTGCCGAACAAAGAATCTGGCCAGCCATCAATATCAATAAATCAGGCACCCGCAAAGAAGACCTTCTCATGGACAAGGAGGAACACGATCACATAATTCAGATGCGCAGAAGCATAGCCACAAAAGATGAAATCTCTGCCATGTCTGATTTCATCTCCATGCTGGAAGGATAGACAGCCCTTACCTATATCAGCTCTTACTTAGATAAGGCCTTAATTAGATCAGGAGACCAGGGCATTTTCCAATACCTGGCTCATATCATCTACAAAGACAAGCTCCAGCTGTTTTTGAATGGTTTTGGGAATTTCCAGGATGTCTTTTTTATTTTCCTTAGATACAATCACTTTTTTAATTCCATTTGCATGGGCAGCCAGAAGTTTTTCCTTGAGGCCGCCAATGGGCAGCACCCTGCCCCGCAAGGTAATTTCACCGGTCATGGCCAGCTTCCGGCTCACGCATTTTCCCGTAAGAATGGAAACCACGGCAGTACACATGGCAATGCCGGCTGATGGCCCATCCTTGGGGATAGCCCCTTCAGGCACATGGATATGAATATCAGTGTCCTTGTAAAAATCCTCCCGAATACCAAGGGCATTACTCCTTGAGCGTACATAGCTGACAGCTGCCTGGGATGATTCCTTCATCACATCTCCCAGCTTTCCTGTCACCATTACCCGCCCCTTACCAGGCATGGTAACTGCTTCTATGGTCAGAAGTTCTCCCCCGGCCTGGGTCCAGGCAAGGCCTGTTACAATACCGCTTTTATCTTCTTTTTCAAGGGTGCTCCTGCGAAATCTTGGCTGACCCAGATATTTTAAAACTTTTGTAGTGCTGACCTGAATGCGCTTTCTTGTATCGGTTCTTACTCTCTCTGTGGCTATTTTTCTGAGCACCGAAGAAATTTCCCGCTCCAGATTCCGAACTCCAGCTTCCTTGGTATACTGTTTTATAATGCTGTGGATTGCTTTTTTTGAGAACACAGCATCTGATTCATCCAGACCATTTTCTGTTAATTGTTTGGGAATCAGATAACCTGTGGCAATGCTCTCTTTTTCATATTCTGTATAGCCTGGAATCTGAATAATCTCCATGCGGTCACGCAGGGGGGCCGGGATATCATACAGTGTATTGGCGGTTGTGATAAAAAGAATTTCTGATAAATCATAATCCACTTCAAGATAATGATCGTTGAAATTCCGATTCTGCTCTGGATCCAGGGCCTCCAAAAGTGCAGAAGAGGGGTCACCCCTGAAATCAGAGGTCATTTTGTCTATCTCGTCCAGACAGAATACCGGGTTGTTATACCCGATTTTTTTCAATGTCTGGATAATTTTACCTGGCATGGCTCCAACGTAGGTCCGGCGATGTCCACGGATTTCAGCCTCATCCCTGACCCCGCCAAGGGATGCCCGGGCAAATGCCCTGCCCGTGGCCGAAGCAACCGACCTGGCCAATGAAGTCTTCCCAACGCCCGGTGGTCCCACCAGGCATAAGATCGGACCCTTGATCTTTTTGACCAGAATCTGGACCGCCAGATACTCAAGGATTCTTTCCTTGGGTTTTTTAAGGCCAAAATGGTCTTTGTCTAGAATTTCCTCAGCCTTATTCAGATCATTTTTTGCCCTGTTCTTTCTGAACCAGGGAAGGGAAATGAGCCAGTCAATATAATTTCTGACCACTGTGGCCTCGGAAGACATGGGGGACATCATCTTGAGCTTGTCCAACTCCCTTCGGGCAACCCCTGCTGCCTCCCTGGACATTCTTTTTTTCTTTATACGTCTTTCAAGTTCGTCAAACTCTCCAGGCTGGCCATCTTCCCCCATTTCCTTTTTAATGGCCCGCATCTGTTCGTTTAAATAATGCTTTTTCTGGAGTTTTTCCATCTGATCTTTTACCCGGCCCTTTATCTTCTGGGACATGGAAAAGACTTCGGTTTCCTTTTGGATTAACTTCAGCAACAGAAAAAACCGTTTTTCAATATCTCCGCACTCCAGAAGTTCCTGCTTCTCCGACACCTTAAAGGGGAGCTGGGAAGCAATGGTATCTGCATACCTGGATTCCTGGTCTACCAGGGCTTCCAAACCTTTAAAAAAGCTCTTTGAAACCACCCCGGACAGATTGGCATAGTGCTGAAATGCCTCAAACACTGTCCTTGTAGCTGCTTCAGAGGCAGACTCCGGCATTGACTGTTCAGGGAGATCAACATATTCAACCGCCAAAAACCCATTTTCATCGGCCAGCTTAACAATTTTTCCCCTGTCACATCCCTCAACAAGTACTTTGACCGTACCATCGGGCAATCGAAGCAATTGGGTAATCTTTGCCTCGGTCCCAACCTGGAAGATATCCTGGATACTGGGCTTAAGCACTTCAGGATCTTTCTGGGTGGTTAGAAATATTCTTTTATCAGCAGCCATTGCTTCGGACAGAGCTTTGATGGACTTTTCTCTTCCCACAAAAACAGAGGTAGTAATAGAAGGGAACAGAACCATATCCCGCAAAGGCACCAAGGGTAATGTTTTTTTTATTTTTTCAATACCGTCCTGGTTGAAAAACTTGGAAATTTTAATCATTCACAAAAACTTTCGTATGTCAGGCCTGCTTTTTTGGTTGCTCATAGAGGAGTATGGGGTCTTCCTTTTTCAATACAACTTCCTCGCCCACCACGCATTCCCTTACATTTTCTTTGGAAGGAATTTCATACATGATATCCAGCATGGTTTCTTCCATGATGGCCCTGAGCCCCCTGGCGCCGGATTTTCTTGCTACTGCTTCCCTGGCCATAGCCTCAAGGGCTTCGTCGGTATATTGAAGCTCAACCCCTTCAATCTTAAAAAGTTCCTGGTATTGTTTGACAAGGGAATTTTTAGGCTCTGTCAGAATCTTAACCAGAGAATTTTCATTAAGTTCCCCAATGGAAGTAATAATGGGAAGCCTGCCCAGAAATTCAGGAATCAACCCGAATCTTATCAGATCTTCAGGCTTAACCTGTTCCAGAAGCTCACCAATGTTAATATCTTTCTTATCTGCAATCTTGGCACCAAACCCCATGGCCTTCTGGGTAATCCTTCTTTCAATCACCTTTTCAAGACCTGTAAATGTGCCGCCGCATATAAAAAGAATATTGGAAGTGTCCACTTTTACATAGTCCTGCTGGGGATGCTTCCTCCCGCCCTTGGGAGGGATGCTGGCAACGGTACCTTCAATTATCTTTAAAAGAGCCTGCTGGACACCTTCTCCTGACACATCACGGGTGATGGATGGATTATCCCCCCGCTGGGAGATTTTATCAATTTCATCTATATAGATAATACCCCGCTGGGCTTTGTCTACATCATAGTCTGCATTCTGCACCAGGGAAAGAACAATATTCTCCACATCCTCCCCCACGTATCCTGCCTCGGTGAGGGCGGTTGCATCTGCAATGGCAAAGGGAACATCCAGAAACCGGGCAAGGGTCTGGGCAAGGAGTGTCTTGCCGCAACCTGTGGGGCCGATTATCAGAATATTACTTTTTTGAATTTCAACATCATCACTGGTTTTTTCTATTACAGAAGTCAACCGCTTGTAATGATTGTACACGGCAACAGACAGGATCTTTTTGGCCCTGTCCTGCTCAATGACATAGGAATCAAGTTTATCCTTGATCTCCCTGGGCACCATGAAATCCTTTACGCCTTCTGTCTCAGCCGTTTTTTCCTTTTCTTCATCTTCGATGATTTCACCGCAAAGGTTGATGCATTCATTGCAGATATAAACGCTTGGCCCGGCTATCAATTTTTTGACTTCTTTTTGATTTTTCCCGCAAAAAGAACAGAAAAACTGATCATTGGTTTCTTCTTTTTTGGCCATATCTTTAGGACTCCTTTGAAGCTTCCTGGGGTTCTTTTTCCAATTCGCTTCTATCAGCCACAACCCGGTCAATAATACCATAGGTCATTGCCTCATCACCGGACATGAAAAAATCTCTTTCAGTGTCTTCGGCAATTTTTTCAATTTTCTGGTGGGTATGGGTAGATAATATACCGTTCAGGGTATCTCTCATTCTCAATATCTCATTGGCCTGAATTTTGATATCTGTTGCCTGGCCCTGGGCTCCGCCAAGGGGCTGATGAATCATTATTCTTGAGTTGGGCAGAGCAAAACGTTTACCTTCAGTACCTGCTGCAAGAAGCAATGCACCCATGCTTGCTGCCTGGCCCACACAGACCGTTGCCACATCAGGTTTTATGTACTGCATGGTATCATATATTGCCAGGCCTGCTGTTACAACACCGCCTGGAGAATTAACATAAAAGCTGATATCTTTTTCAGGATCTTCTGATTCCAGGAATAAAAGCTGGGCAATAATGAGATTGGCAATCTCGTTGTCAATGGCAGATCCTATGAATATGATTCTGTCCTTTAACAGTCGTGAATAAATGTCGTAGGCACGCTCTCCCCTGTTGCTCTGTTCAACAACCATTGGAATTAGAGGCACGGTTTAACTCCTTTACTTATCTCGTCGTTTTCATTTGTCATCTTTACACCAATATTCCTGTCAACGCTAATTCTGACAGAACTAATCATAACAGCACTAATCCTGACTGCTTAACCAATGATTAGGATTCAGTTTTTTCAGATGTGTTCTCTTCTTCCTTCACACCCTCTTCCTCTTTCACGTCCTCTTCAGCAGTTTCCACTTCAGTTTTAGGTTCAACTTCAGTGACACTGCCTTTTTCTATTATAAGATCAACAGCCTTTTTTTCAAGCTGGGTATGTTTATAATATTCCAGTTGTTTGGGATCCATTTTAAAATAATTTTTAATACTGTCCACTGGTGCATTCATCCCAAGGGCCATTTCCTCAAAGCTTTTATCAAGTTCCTCTTCTGTCAGATCAAGCTCTTCCTGGGTGATCACCTTATCCAGAATCAAATGCCGTCTGGCTTGTTTTTCTGCGACATCCCTGTACTCAGTTTTCAAAATATCCTTGCTTAAACCTGCCTGTTCCAGGCTGGTATTGTTCTGGGCATAGGCCTGCTCTGCTTCCGCTATAATCCCGTTGAGTTCCCCTTCCACCATGGCATCAGGTACTTCAAACTCATATTTTCCAAGGAGATGCTGGAAAACCTGCTCGCTCATTTCATGTTTCACCCGCTGGTCATAACCTTTCTCAAGGTTTTCGCGAATGGAAGCTTTTACATCATCAAGGGTTTCAAATTTCCCAAGATCCTTTACAAGGTCATCATTTATTTCTGGAAGCACCTCTTCCTGGATCTCTTTCAGGGTAACTTTATAAACAATAGTTTTCCCCTTAAGATTTTCATCATAAAAGTCTTCTGAATAAGGAACTTCAATTTCAAGATCCTGGACCGGGATTGCACCGATTAATTTTTCAGAAAATTCTTTGGGCAGGGCACCCTGGCCAATTCCCATCACATAGTTTTCGATTTTCGGAGTTTTATCAAAGGATTCCCCGTTTAAAAACCCCTCATAATCAATCAAAACAAAATCAGTCTCTTTAACTGGACGTTCTTCTGTAATTGTTTCCTTTTTAGCCATGGTCTTCTGGATCATATGAATCTGGCTTTCAATCTCACCATCGGAAACTTCATATCTGGTCTTTTCCAGGGAAACCCCCTCAAACTCAATATCATCAAGTTCTGGTTTTATTTCCACTGTAATTTCAAAAGAATAGCCCTCTTCAGGACTCAAGTCTGGTGGATCCATCTGGGGAGGGCCTACAATATTTAATTTATGCTCCTGAACAGCCTCAACAAATGAGTCCTGGATCAGACGGGGTGCAACATCGGCATGAACATCCTTGGCAAACCTGTTTTCAAGGACTTTTCTCGGAATTTTGCCCTTTCTAAACCCTTTTACATCTGCTTTTTTTTTAAGTTCATTATAGGCCTTGTTGAGTTCTTTTGTTACTTCTTCTTTTGAAATTTCAAAAGAGAGCACTTTTTTCACACTGCTCTTATCTTCAATTTTTACCTGCATGTTTCCGTCCTGTTTAAATTCGATTAAATTTTTACTATTGTTAAACAATTCTTCAAAAAAATAAAAAAATATGTCATAATTATTATTTTTTACAACATATAGTTTACACAAAGTCTACTAAGATAACGATTATATATAAAGGTGTCAAGAAAATTGGCCAAAGAAATATACAGATTTTTGCTCAAAGCCTTGCTCTTGGTAGCCCTTACCTTTACCACGGCAGACGCCCTGACAATAACAACCACCCAGAAATTAGTTGTCCTGGACCCAGGCCACGGCGGTAGCGATCCTGGAATAACATCAACTACCAATGTTTCTGAAAAACACATAACCATGAAACTGGCTCAGTTAACCGCACAGATGCTCGACCAGCAATACCGGGTTTTATTGACACGTACAACAGATCAATACCTGCCAACGGTTGAGCGGGCAGTATTTGCAAACCAGAACAGAGCAGATCTTTTTATAAGCCTCCATCTCCACTCCCTGAAAAAAAACAAGGGCTTTTTCTTTTTTTTTGATACCCCGGGTCAAAAGTCTTTAAGAAATGCCACTTGGAAAACCCAGGCCCTGAGCAATCAAGACAAAAGCAGACAGACCGCAGCCCTTTTTGCAAAAAAACTCCAGACCAACCATAAAAAAACTCAAAATAAAAAAGGGAAGAATAGTGACGATACCTTTTCCGGACCTTCTCCTGCAATACCACTGGAAGGCCTGCTCATGCCTGCCATACTGGCCGAACCCTTTACAATTTCGCATTTTCCCGTTACAAAAAGTGAACAAGAAGATTTTCTAATCTCCTATGCCAGAATTCTTGCCCACAGCATTGAAGCATATTTTCAAAAAGAAACTCCATAATTTTTTAAAATTTCTTGATTTTTGTAACACCAGATGATATTTAGTATTTTTTGTTTTGGTCATATTAATCTTTTGCCCATTATCAACGGGGCGTAGCGCAGCCTGGTAGCGCGCTTGCTTTGGGAGCAAGATGTCGGAGGTTCGAATCCTCTCGCCCCGACCAGTAAGAAGGACTATGATTAGAAAGGGTTATTGAATATACTCAATAATCCTTTTTTAATTTAATTACCACCATTAGACACATAGATAGTCATTTTATCCTCTTATAATTTATAATGCTACTCTCCAAGCTTCTTAGGCAAGCGGAAATAATAAAACCTCCAAATTTTGTTAATAATTAGGGAATATCAACAGCCCATTTTTCAATACCTGGGATTCTGTCAAAGCCTTTTTCTAATTGTTCCATTGCTTTTTTGGTGAGCTTAACACCTTTCGCATATACACCTTTAACAAACTCGATTGTTGGATTTTTCCCATTCCATTTCATTGTACGAGCTAAACCAAGTACCTTTTCTATGCTATCAAGGATTTCTCCTCTCCAATGATTTTCAAGTACACCCCATACACGCTCAATGGGATTGTATTTACTGTGATAAGGAGGATAATACACCAAGCTTATATTTATCTCATGGGCTTTTGCAAAATCCACTAAGCGACTCATAAATTGACTCCGTCGACTACTATTGTCAGGGCCGTTGTCTGAATTTATAACGATCGTGTGCAAATCCATTCGCTTTTTTATGGAAACCCAAAGTAATTCTAAGGTATCGACCATAAAATCGGAAGTCGCAAAGCTTTGGGTAAAAAAAAATAATTCTCATCCCATTCTGGAATAGCAACATCAAATAATTTTAGCTTCGATTCGGGTTCAAAATCATGATCAGACCCGGCCAAACCATATCGATTACATCCACCTCTTGAAAAGGGGCCAATGTTGACAGTTGCCTTAGTATCTATCGAAATCCGAAGAACACCTTCTGTTTCATCTGCTATTTTGTTTGTAGAATGGACATAATCGAAGATGGCATCAGTTTCTGGAATTTTTTTTTGGGGTTTACTTTTGCCAACTTTTTTAAGCCGATATCCCATTTGATTGAGCTTACTGTTTATCGTTCGGATAGTGGGTAACTCTTGATCAGTGTACCCTTTGTCTTCTTTTAGCCTTCTATGTACCTCTGCAGCCGTTATCGGAGAATATAATTTTGTTGTTCGAAAAGAGGGATCTGTCTGACTTATCGGTGACACAATAGCCTCGATATCTTCAAGTAAATTGACAAGTTTCTAAAAAAATTTGAAAAACTATCTTCAACAATGTATTGTTGGCGACTTTAATACTTCCGCTTACCTAAGCACTTCCGAAACAAATATTGGGGGGTCAGATATGAGCTATAGAATCCGTTTTTAAACTGCGATTCCCATATGTCCCAAGATTTCTTGAACCACAACATGTGGGATGAGTTTTTTGAATATTTTTATTCAGGATTCCATTTCTATATCAATCCATACATTCTTTTGTTCTCAAGTATAATTATCCGAAGGCGGAGTATTAAAAAACTGCTATTCTTTAAGATACCAATACAATACAAAATCTGATATCATCAAAAGATACAAAATGATTTAAAAACATTTTTTGATGATAAGGCTAACCATGGGAAAATATGATAAACTGTTAATCAAAATTCTCAGAGGAAGATCGGATTCAAATATTCCATTTTCTGGCTTACATCATCTAATGATGGCATTTGAATTTAATGAACGAATACGTGGAGACCATCATATTTTTACAAAAGAAGGTGTTGATGAAATTTTAAATCTGCAACCTTTGGGTTCAAAATCAAAGGCATATCAGGTCAAACAAGTTAGAAATGTAATATTGAAATACAAATTAAATATGGGGGTAGACGATGAATAAGTATGAAATGATTATTTATTGGAGTGATGAAGATAAATTATTTATTGCAGAAATTCCAGAGCTCCCCGGATGTATGGCTGATGGACAAAGTTATCAAGAAGCTGTTTCAAATGCAGAAATTATAATAAATGAATGGATAGAAACTGCAAAAGAGACAGGTCGAAAGATTCCAAAGCCTAAAGGAAAGTTAATTTATGCTTAAAATATCATGATACCAAAAATCTTTTTCAAGAAGTCCTTTGATTCGTTATTAAACATTGGAATCCAAATGATGGGGTAAATCCCTTGTAATGGATGAATCCCACCGATTAAAATGTATTGATATATCGAACAGCCTTGCTATCTCTTTTTTGTCAACTATAGTGCCGATGGCCCATCCGTGGTCCATGTCATAATTTATAATTGAAATTTCAGATAGTTATACATAGGATTAGAGGTTCGAATCCTCTCGCTCCGACCATTCAATTTAAGTTCAGAGTCAAGTTCAGAATGACCCTTTCAAAATCACTGTTTTTTTTTCATGCTTTTCTCAATGAATTATTAAAATTCCAGAAAATGAAATTTCCTGGTGAATATTCTCAAAATATTTGCTTGAATTCTGAATAATTTTTGCTGTAGAATAAATATACAGTGGAAAAATCGCTTATTAGAAAATCAAGCAAAGAAACGATCTTACCCTGATCATTTTTATTCAATCCATTATCAAATAGAGGTGGACGATATGAAGGATAAAAAAGAAAAGGAAACATTCCTAGATTTAATGGAAATAGCAGGAATCACAGTCAACGGAAGCAGCCCCCATGATATCCAGGTCCATGATGATAAATTTTTTAAGCGTGTTTTAAGCGAGACCGCACTAGGACTTGGAGAATCTTACATGGAGAAGTGGTGGGATTGCAATGCTATCGACCTGTTTATTGAAAAAATTTTAAGGGCCGATCTCCTGACAAGAATAAAGCAGGACTGGGCCTCGGCATGGAACATATTTAAAGCAAAAATCTTTAATCTCCAGAATACCAGACGATCCTTCATGGTTGGACAACAGCACTATGATATCGGCAATGATCTCTACAAAGAAATGCTGGACAAACATATGCAGTATACCTGCGGGTACTGGAAAAATGCCAGGGATCTTGATTCCGCCCAGGAGGCCAAGCTTGAAATGATCTGCAAAAAAATGGATCTCAGGCCTGGAATGGAAATTATTGAACTGGGGTGCGGGTTTGGCGGGTTTGCCAGGTATGCTGCCCAGGAATACGGGGTCAGGGTTACAGGGTTTACCGTGTCCAGGGAACAGGCTGAATTTGGACAAAACCTATGCAGGGATCTGCCCGTTGAGATCAGGCTTGATGACTTTAGAAATGCATCCGGTCTCTATGACCGGGTGATTTCCATAGGAATGATGGAGCATGTGGGATATAAAAATTACAGAACCTATATGAAACTTGCAGACCAATTGCTGAAAGATGAGGGCATTGCATTTATTCATACCATTGGAAGCAATATCAGCAGCAGAATCTGCAATCCATGGACATCAAAATATATTTTCCCCAATTCATCCCTGCCTTCCATTGCCCAGCTGGGAAAAGCCATGGAAGGTTTTTTTGTAATGGAGGACTGGCATAATTTTGGGGAGGATTATGATAAAACTCTTTTGGCCTGGTACAACAATTTTAAACAGGCATGGCCAAAATTGAAAATCAAATATGGAGAACGATTTTTCAGGATGTGGGAATATTATCTTTTAAGCTGTGCAGGAGGATTTAGATCCAGAAGAATGCAGCTGTGGCAGATTGTCATGACCAAACCTGGAAAAACCAGACCTGATTGCAGAATTTCATAAAGCAAACTTTGAATGATAAAATCTAAAATAATAGTAGTGGGAGCTGGACCGGCTGGTTCTGCGTGTGCAGGGGCTTTAAAAAAAGCAGGCCATGAAGCCCTGATCCTTGATAAAAAAAAATTCCCACGGTCCAAAACCTGTGCCGGCTGGGTCTCCCCAAAGGTGTTTAATGCCCTTGGTGTAAACCCGAAAATCTACCCCCATACCCTGAAACAATTTAACCAGATCCATTTTCATCTGTTCGGGATAAAACTTCCTTTAAGGACCTGCCAATATGCCATCAGAAGATATGAGTTTGATCAATGGATGCTTTTACGTTCCGGGGTTCCTTTTCACAGGCATCAGGTAAAGCGCATCACTGAGCACAAAGGATATTATATCATTGATAATAAATACCTGTGCAAATATCTGGTAGGTGCGGGAGGCACATTTTGCCCTGTTTACAGAAATTTTTTCAAAAAAACAGATCCAAGACCTTCAAGGGCAATGATTTCAGCCGTTGAAAAGGAATATCAATGCGACTTTCAGGACACTAGATGCCATATCTGGTATTTTGAAAACCAGCTGCCCGGGTATGGCTGGTATCTTCCCAAAAAAAATGGCTGGTTAAACATTGGAATAGGCGGAAAACTTTTGAAATTAAAAAAACACAACAGAACAATAATGGATCACTGGCATCTTTTTACCAATAAACTCATTAAGAGGTCCCTTATAAAAAAGGCCCCTTCAGATCCCAAAGGACATAATTATTTTCTTTGTCATAAAAAAAACAACTACCAAATGGACAACCTTTTTATCATTGGAGATGCTGCAGGTTTATCAACCCTTGACATGGGAGAAGGTATCCATGGAGCCATCAAAAGCGGACTTAGGGCAGCAGATGCCATTATAAACAATAAAAAAATCACTTGTGACCAGACAAAATTCAGCCTGCCCGATATTATCTTGGCCCGGAAACATATTATTCAGAAATAATTTTAATTTTAATAATCTTGCCTTCTTTGTTCATGGAGGCCACCCCTTTTGCAAGACCCTTTCTTGAAAAAGAATCCACAATTTCAATATCCCTTTCATAGAGAACAATGGAAGACAGCTCTTTCTTTTTCTTGATAATTTTTGTGCTATCTTTCGTTTCTGCCTTTTGAGGACTCTTCTTCCGGGCCTTCTTTGCAGCCTCAGCCTCAGATATGGATTGTCTCACCTCATTTCTCTCTGCAATTAAATCCGACAGACCAGAATAATCGTCTTTATTTTTATCACATGAAAATAACAGCAGGCTTAAAAAAATCCATAATATAATTCTACCCGACTTCATTGGCTATACCTTTATCTATACTGCTCCTTCAACATCAAACCTCAGGTGCAGTCGCATATTGGTAAAAAAAGCATATAATTCCTTATTCAGGTTAAACAATTTCAATTGCCGGCCCGCCTGACTCAGAGTATTATAGGCAGCAATAACAACGCCAAGTCCAACGGAATCAATCATTTCCACACCCTTCAGGTCGATGGCAAACAGGCCATTCGATTCACCAATAGCTGCCGAAAGTTCGCCTTTAAATGCTTCAGTCATGGAAGCAACAACATCTGTACCCGGCCTGATAATGGCCTGATCTCCCTGGTTAATTATTTTGCTCATATCATTCTCCCATATTAATGTGGAATATAATATTCCCATCTTCTGCTGAATAAGCTTGTCACCCAAACAACTTATAGATAACCTTTTGAGCATTTATATTATCGCAAAACCATTTTTTGTTCAAACAATAATTTCACTTGGACAATAGATGTCCCATGCAGATTAAACTTGAAAAAAAAATAAAAAACATTTATATGTAGATCTTCCGGCTGACAGGCTGGGAAGGATTATTCTGATCGGTCGCCTCGTAACAGAAGGCCATGAACCTCGTCAGATCCGGAAGGAAGCAGCGATAAGTGATCTCTTCTGTGTCGTGGATCGATCCCGGTCATGCAATTTTCCATTAAGCAGCCTGCCAGTCGGATCTTTTTTTCTTTTTTAAGTTCCTCTTTTTTTTATATCTTGACATGTTTTTAAACAGACTTACTTTTCTGCCATAATTTATGATTTATAAATCATTTACTTCTTAAAAATTTGAGAATTTTGGAGCAGGAGAAAAAAATTTGGTACTAAAAAACAAGAAAAAAACTGACAAAAAAAAGCAGGTCAATTCTCCCGATAAAGAGGCCCCAAAGGCGAAGGACAAAAAAACTTCCGATAAAGGAAAGAAAAAAGTTGAAGGAATTAAAGAATTAAAGGAGCAAATTGATTCTGAAAAAGATAAAGCATTAAGGCTTTCCGCTGAATTTGAAAATTATAAGAAACGTAAACAAAGAGAAATTGATGAATTTAGAAAATTCGCCAATGAATCAATTTTCAGACAATTTCTTTCCATTGTGGACAACCTTGAACGGGCAATTGACTCTACCAAAGAAAATTCAGACGAGTCAAGTCTTCTTGAAGGAGTAAAGCTAACTTACAAGGAAATAATCAAACTCTTTGAGGCCTTTAATGTGAAACTTGTGGAAGCTGAAGAAAAACCATTTGATCCAAACTTTCACCAGGCAGTAACCCAGGAAGAAACAGACGAATTCCCTGAAAATACGGTTACAAAGGTACTTCAAAAAGGGTACCTTCTTCATGACAGGCTTATCAGACCGGCCATGGTTGTTGTTTCAAAAAAAGCAGAAAAAGAAACCGAAAAAAGCATAGAAAACTAAAGATATCTTGGAGGATATGTTATGGGTAAAATTATTGGAATAGACTTAGGTACAACCAACTCTTGCGTAGCAGTCATGGAAGCTGGGGGAGAAGCTAAAATCATTACCAATGCCGAAGGTGGCAGGACCACGCCGTCCATTGTGGCATTAACTGAAAGCCTTGAACGTATTGTGGGTCAGGCAGCCAAACGCCAGGCAGTAACAAATCCCGAAAATACCATATTCGGCGTAAAACGACTGATCGGGAGAAAATTCAACTCAAAGGAAATCCAGAGTGACATCCCTATTCTTCCCTATAAGATTGAGGCTGCCGCCAACGGAGACACTAGAATCAATCTGAGAGGAAAACAACACAGCCCTGCTGAAGTTTCATCCTTTATTCTGGCCAACATAAAAAAAACAGCTGAAGACTATCTTGGTGAAGAGGTAACAGAAGCTGTTATCACTGTGCCTGCTTATTTTAATGACAGCCAGAGGCAGGCCACCAAAGATGCCGGTAAAATTGCAGGACTGACAGTCAAGCGGATCATCAATGAACCTACTGCCGCATCCCTTGCCTATGGGCTTGATAAGAAAGGGGAAGAAAAAATAGCTGTTTTTGATCTTGGGGGAGGAACATTTGATGTTTCTGTTCTTGAAATCGGAGATGGTGTTTTTGAAGTAAAATCAACTTCCGGTGATACCCACCTTGGGGGCGAGGATTTTGACTTGCGCATCATTGATTTTATTGCTGATGAATTTAAAAAAGACCAGGGCATTAATATCCGAAATGATAAAATGGCACTCCAACGTCTCAAAGAAGCAGCTGAAAAAGCAAAAATGGAATTATCAACTGCCACTGAAACTGCCATTAACCTGCCCTTTATCACAGCAGATGCCTCAGGCCCTAAACATCTGGATGTAAAATTAACCCGGGCAAAGCTGGAATCCCTGGTTTCTGATCTTTTGGACAACCTTGAAAAACCGTGCAGGAAAGCAATCAAAGAAGCCAACCTGGGTGCCAATGGAGTGGATGAAGTAGTATTGGTCGGTGGTATGACCCGTATGCCCGCAGTCCAGGCAAGGGTGGAAAAAATATTTGGCAAAAAACCCCACAAAGGAGTGAATCCCGATGAAGTGGTTGCCATGGGAGCTGCTGTTCAGGCTGGTGTTCTCCAGGGTGATGTCAATGATGTTCTGCTTCTGGATGTTACACCCCTGTCCCTGGGTATTGAAACCCTTGGCGGCGTCATGACCAAACTAATTGAAAAAAATACCACCATCCCCACCAAAAAAAGCCAGGTATTTTCCACTGCAGCTGACAACCAGCCCGCAGTATCAATACATGTTCTCCAGGGTGAAAGAGAGATAGCAACCGGCAACAAAACCCTTGGTCAGTTTGAATTGTCTGATATCCCGCCTGCACCACGGGGGGTTCCCCAGATAGAAGTTTCCTTTGACATTGACGCCAATGGTATTGTCCATGTGGCAGCAAAGGACAAGGCAACCGGCAAGGAGCAATCCATCCAGATCACTGCTGCCAGCGGCCTTTCCGATGAAGAAATTGATAAAATGGTCAAAGACGCTGAAATGCATGCGGATGAAGACAAGAAAAAAAGAGAGCTTGTTGACACCAGAAACCAGGCAGAAGGTCTTATTGACCAGACTGGAAAAACTCTCAAAGAACACGGGGATAAGATTGACGCTGAAACCAAGAAAAATATTGAAGCTGCCACAGAGGCATTAAAACAATCCAAAGATTCAGATAATGTGGAAGAGATCAAAGCCAAAATCGAAGCCCTTTCCCAGGCAGCCCACAAACTGGCTGAAGTCATGTATCAGCAGGCAGCCCAGGAAAACCCTGGTGGAGCTGATGCAAATGCCCAGGCCAACCCTGCCCAGGACGACGATGATGTAGTGGACGCTGATTTTGAAGAGGTTAAAAAAGATAAATAAAACCTGATACATGAAATCAGGAACATGAAACTGGATACATAAAACCAGACATATAAAACTGAACAAAACCTATTGAATATAATCCTGCCGTGGTCTATAGTTGCCCGGCAGGATTTTTTTTATCCATAACAAAGGCTGAGATATCAGATGATAATTACGGAAATACTTACCCGGAACAATTTACTTTATGGGAAAGAAACCGCTCTTGTAGAACGTATTCCAGCCATGAACAACAAAAAACACCTGACCTGGAATAAATTTTATAAGAACTCCTGCAGGCTTGCCAATACCCTCAGCTCAAAAGGTATCCAAAAAGGAGACAAGGTGGTCCAACTCATGGGCAATTGCATTGAGTGGCTCCCCATCTATTTTGGTGTCCTGTATACCGGAGCCTGGATTGTTCCCCTGAATTTCAGATTTGAATCTGACAAAATACTTCTCTGCACCAGGACGGCCGAGGCAAAGGTATTTATTTTTGGAGAAGAATTTGTCCAGAGGATCCAGGCTGTAAAGCCTGAACTTGATGCCTTTGTCAATTTGTGGATATTTTCAGGCCAAAAGGATGCCTGTCCTGACTGGGCCTGTCCCTTGGAGGAATTTATCCAGGGGGAAAAAAAAGATGAACCACCAGATGTTGACATCCATATTGATGATGAGGCAGCCCTGTATTTCACCTCTGGAACCACCGGCACCCCAAAGGCAGTACTTTTAACCCATAAAAACCTTGAACATGCCTGTGAGGTGGAAAACGCCCACCACGGCCAGACCCATGATGACATTTTTTTGTGCATCCCGCCCCTGTATCACACTGGTGCGAAAATGCACTGGATGGGCAGTTTTCTTGTGGGGGGAAAATGTATTCTTCTCAACGGGGTACGCCCGGAATGGATCATTGAAACAGTTTCTGAAGAGTCCTGTACCATTGTCTGGCTTCTTGTGCCCTGGGCCCATGATATCCTCATTGCCATTGAAAATAATCAAATTAACCTTTCTGATTATAAATTGGATCAATGGCGCCTCATGCATGCAGGAGCACAACCTGTACCACCCAGCCTGATCCAGACCTGGAGCAAATATTTCCCTGACCAGGCCTATGATACCAACTACGGCCTGACAGAAACCACAGGCCCTGGATGTGTCCACCTGGGCATTGAAAATGCCCACCGTATCGGCCCCATTGGAAAAGCCGGCAACGACTGGGAGGCAAAAGTTGTGGACAAGCAGGGGAATCATCTCTTTGGAAATGAATCAGGTGAACTCATTGTCAAAGGCCCAGGGGTTATGAAAGAATATTATAAAAACCCGGAAGCCACCCGGGAAGCCATTCAGGATGGGTGGCTGCACACAGGTGATATAGCCAGATGCGACAAGGATGGATTTATATGGCTGGTGGACAGAAAAAAGGATATGATCATCTATGGGGGAGAAAATATTTTCCCCGTTGAAATTGAAAACTATTTTCTTGGTCATGAAAAAATAAAAGATATTGCCGTTATTGGCGTGCCCGATGACCGTCTTGGTGAAATCCCGGCCGGAATCATCAGTATTAAGCCAGGTGCCATGATGAGAGAACGAGAGATCATTGAATATCAGGCCGGCCTGCCCCGGTACAAGCAGTTGAAACAAATATTTTTTGGAGACGTCCCGAGAAATCCCACGGGTAAAATTGAAAAACCAAAACTTAGAAGAATTTATGCTGATGACAAGCGAAAAGATATTAATAAACTATTGAAATAAAACTAAAAAGGATCTCCCTTGAAAATTCGGATATTAGATTTAAAACTTGTATTTTTACTGACTTTACTAGTTTTTTTCATTTTTAACTCAACCTTGTCTGCCGGCCAGGTTGACATTCCTGGGGAGGAAATATTAAGCAATATTGAAAAAAAATATACCGGCAAAAGCTTTCAGGCTGATTTTAAACAGATTTCGAAACTAACAGCCCTGGATATAGTAGAAACTGCAACCGGCAAAGCCTGGTTCAGCCATCCGGGTAAAATGCGGTGGCTTTATCTTACCCCGGAGCGCCATGAAATCATTACAAACGGTAATGACTTGTGGATATTTCGACCAGACCAGGACCAGGTAATGAGGGGGGATGCCAAAAAATTTTTCAAGGCAGGGACCGGAGGCGCATTTTTATCGGACATTGGGCTGATGCGGGAAAATTTTACCATAGAAACCATAGAAACAGAAGAGACCAATAAAACAGATGAAACCCATGTAACCCTTTTACTTACAGCAAAACAAAAAAATCCAGACATGGACTCCATTACCATTAAGGTATCTTCCAAAACCCATGAAATCCAGCAGGTGACAACCCATAATGCCTATGGGGATACCACCATGTTTGAATTTTCCAATATCCAGTTTAATCAAATAGATGAGTCTGTTTTTGAGTTCAAAGTACCGGATGGATTAAATATTATTGATATGGATTAAGCACTTAAAAACCAAAAAGGAGCTGAAAAATTTCAGCTCCTTTTTTTTGTATACACGGCTATATATGCCCAGGGGTTCAGCACCACTGGATTAATGCTATTTTACATGGCCTCAAAGGCATCATCCGGGATATCAGCATTGGTGTAGAATTTCTGGATATCATCACAGTCATCCAGGGCATCCATGAAACGGATCATCTGTTCGGCTTCCTTGCCCTCCACACGGGTCATGTTCTGGGGCAGCATGGTAATTTCCGCCATCTGGCATTTTATTTCTGCATTGTCAATTGCATCCTTGACAGCGTCAAAATCTTCACTTGCCGTGATCACTTCAAAAACATCTCCTTCATCTTTGATATCCTCGGCCCCTGCATCCAGGGCTACTTCCATGAGGGTGTCCTCGTCAGCATCTTCTTTATCCACGGAAATCAAACCTTTTTTATCAAACATCCAGGACACACAACCGTCGGTTCCCACATTTCCCCCTGCTTTACCAAAAATATACCGGACATCGGCAATGCTCCTGTTTTTATTGTCAGTAAGACAATCAACCAGCACGGCAACACCTCCAGGGCCGTATCCTTCGTATAAAATTTCCTCGTAATCCACACCTTCAAGCTCACCAGTACCCTTTTTAATGGCCCGCTCAAAAGTATCCTTGGGCATATTCTGTGCTCTGGCATCATTCAGGGCCCGTCGGAGTCTGGGGTTAGCTTCCGGGTCTCCGCCACCCATTCTGGCAGCCACGGTGATCTCTTTGATCAGCTTGGTAAATATCTTGCCCCTTTTTACATCAGCCGCCCCTTTTTTATGTTTTATGGTCGACCATTTACTATGTCCTGACATGAATAAAGTCCTCCTTATTTTTTACTTTCTTATTTTTTACCTTTTGCGATTATATATATTTCTTTACTTTGTTTTCTGCAACTTTCAGGTTTAAAAACTCTGTATTCTTTAAATGCAAGTTTAACATCTTTTTCAAACTTTTTAAAATCATTACCCTGAAATATCTTGCAGACAAAATTTCCCCTGGCAAGAAGACTTTTCCGGGCCACATCCAGGGCCATACTACAGAGTTCAAATGACCTGAACGTATCCACGTCTTTCCGGCCTGTAGTGGCAGGCGCCATATCAGAAAGAATAATATGAAAACCCTTGTCCTGGTTCAGAAATGTTTCATTGTCCAATGCCAGAATATTATCTTTGATGGCAATCACATTATCCGGGAGTTGAATCTCGATCTTCTGTAAATCTATGCCAAAGACCCGACCCTGGCTGCTCACCTGCTTGGCAGCATACAAGAGCCATGATCCCGGGGCGCACCCCAGATCCAGAACCTGATCTCCGGGTTTCATTACCCTGAATTTTTTCTGGATCTCCTCCAGTTTATAAACGGAACGTGCCGGATAATTCTCTGCTTTGGCCCTCTGGGTCAAATGGTCTGCCCATTGATTCTGCTTTGATCCTTTTTTTTTCTTAGCCTTCAAATAATACCTCCATGGCATCCTTTAAAAAACTGACACTTTCTATGGTCATTCCTTTGATATGGGACAATTGCTTTATGCAGGAACCGGGCACAAGACAGGTGGTAAATCCCATTTTAGAAGCTTCCTTGATCCTTGCCTGGGCATGACTCACTGCCCTGATCTCCCCTGTCAGGCCAATTTCACCAATCAGAGTAATTTCCTTGTGAAGGGGTTTATCCAGAAAGCTTGAAGCCAGGGCAGCAGCAATACCAAGATCAGCAGAGGGTTCCACGATTTTCACTCCACCAATGACGTTCATGAAAATATCCAGTCCAGACAGGTTCATGCCCAGACGTTTTTCCATAACCGCCACAATCAGGGCAACCCGGTTATGATCAAGCCCCAGCACTGTCCTTCTGGGGGTTCCCAGCCCTGAACTGGAAACAAGACCCTGGATTTCAACCAATATGGGCCGTGTACCTTCCATGCTGGAAGTAACCACGGAACCAGGTGACACAACAGACCGTTCCGACAGGAAAACGGCAGATGGATTTGGCACCTGTTCCAACCCGGTTTCCCTCATTTCAAAAACCCCTATCTCATTGGTGGACCCAAACCTGTTCTTTACTGCCCGCAGGATTCTGAAAATATGATTTTTATCCCCCTCAAAATAAAGTACTGAATCCACCATGTGCTCCATGATTCTGGGCCCTGCAATGGCCCCGACCTTGGTTACATGCCCCACAAGGAAGATAGGAAGACCCGTGGTCTTTGCCAGCCGCATGAACTGCATTGAAGCTTCCCGGATCTGGGTCACGCTGCCCGGGGTGGATGAGACATCTGGATGAAAAACAGTCTGGATGGAATCAATTACCATGACATCATAGGGTTCTTTTTCCGCCATGGAAAGGATTGAGTCCAAATCGGTTTCCGATACAATAAAAAGGGAAGAACTTTCTGAATTCAAACGTTTTCCCCGCATGGACAGCTGGCGTACGGACTCCTCGCCTGATACGTAAAGACATTTTTTATGGGATTTGGCAAGGCTGGCCAGCACTTGGAGCATAAGGGTGGATTTACCAATCCCTGGATCTCCGCCTATGAGAATCAAAGATCCGTCCACAATACCGCCGCCCAGTACCCTGTCAAACTCAGCAATGCCTGTTCTCAGTCTCTGGGCTTCTGTGACATCCACAGAATCAATGGGAACCGGCCTGGGGACAAAGGAAGCCCTGGCTTTTCCAGGACCTGTTGAAACAATCTTCTCCTCTGTCAGGGTATCCCATGCCCCGCAGTCAGGACACCGCCCCATCCATTTGGGAGTCTGTGCCCCGCAGGACTGGCATAGGAATGTAAATTTATCTTTCTTTTTCAATAAGCCCTGGCTTTAAATTTTTTAAATCTGAATTTTGTCAGCCTAATTTTATTTGTCCAATTTTATGAATCTAATTTTAAGGATTTTGAAAATATACCATTTTAAGGCTCTGGTATCAAGATGCCAGATTTTTCTAATTATTCTTGTAATTTTCTATTATCTCATCTAATTAGAATAATTTTCTTTTGCAGGACAGGATTCCATGCCTTATACCGGAGAAATTATTGCCATTACCACTGTATTGTGCTGGACTGTCAGTGTCCAGTTTTTTGAAGCTGCCTCGAAAAAGGTGGGAGCCATTCCTGTCAACATAATCAGGATATCAACTGCTCTGATCCTTTTTGGAATATTACTGTTTTTTAAAACCGGATCTGTTGTCCCTCTGGACTTTCCTGTCCGCTCCTGGATTTTTCTGTCCATATCCGGAATTATTGGATTTTTTTTAGGAGATATCTTTCTTTTCAAAGCTCTGGTTGAACTGGGGCCAAGAATGGCTCTGCTGATCTTCAGTCTCTCTGCCCCTGTTGCAGCCCTGATTGGATGGGCCTTTCTTTCAGAAACCTATATGATCCACCAATGGGTTGGTATGCTGGTGACCCTGACAGGAGTCGTGATTGTAATCCTAGAAAAAAAACAGGCCAGAACTTCCCTCACACAATTGAGCCAGAGAACCATTACCCCCAGGGGAGTGTTGTTCGGGGTGGGTGGAATGCTGGGCCAGGCCTGCGGATATGTCATGAGCAAGACTGGAATGTTTACCGGAACAGGGTATCTGGACCCATTTGCCGCCACCCAGATCCGTGCCATTGCAGCTTTTCTCTGCTTTATCATCTTTTTCACCCTGACCAGGAAATGGGGTCAGGTTACCAAAGCCTTAAAAGATACCCGGGCCCTTGTTTTCACAGCCACCGGCGCTTTTATTGGACCCTTTATCGGCGTATCGCTGTCCCTTTTGGTCCTCCACTATCTGTCAACCGGAGTAGCATCCACATTTTTATCCATGACACCTGTATGTATTATTCCCTTTTCCATTTACCTTCACAAAGAGCATGTATCCATTCGGGCTTTTGGCGGTGCCATTATTGCCGTTGCAGGCATCTGGCTCCTCATGGCTGCCTGAATAATATTGTGTTCTGCCCCTTTATTTAGTATATTAAAAAGATAT
>JAOZST010000217.1:0-5923 GCA_029939535.1 Desulfobacteraceae bacterium
GAAAAAATAATTTGTATGACTGAAATATCGCCAAAAAAAACAGTGAAACTTCAGTAACAAATGAAATCCTTAGCAAAATAAATATTAGCCTTGACGATACTGGCAACAAAAACCTGGCAAAGGATCTGCTTACCCTTATTCAGCTCATAGAGCATTTGAGTCAAGAAAATGAAAAGTTTAAAGAAGAAAATCAAAAGCTGCGGGATGAGATCAGTTTGCTAAAAGGGTCAACGCCCAGGCCCGGGTCGAGCTCCAGTGATTGAACAAGTAGAAGTCGATAAAAATTCCGTATTTTGTGAACTCTCAAAGCTTCAACCTGTTAAAATCATTGATGCCAGGAGTTCTATTGACTATGAAAAAGCCTTTAACTACCTTGTCAAAGAATACCATTATCTCAGTTATGGCCGACCCGTTGGACAAAATATGAAATACCTGATTCTTGGAACAGATAACCGTGTTCTTGGATGTTTACTTTTTGGTGCAGCTGCCTGGAAATCTGCAGACCGTGACCAATGGATTAGTTGGCCCCCAAAGGTTCGTGAGCAAAATTTGGGGTTGATTTGTAACAACACCCGGTTTTTAATTTTACCCTGGGTCAACGTTTTCAACCTTGCCAGTTATGCTCTAGGAGCGGTGCTTCGTCGTATATCCGGAGATTGGCAACACCGTTATGGAAGTGAAATAATTTTAGTCGAGACATTTGTCGATACAACGCGTTATATCGGGACCTGTTACAAAGCCGCTAATTGGCAAAAAATAGGTCAGACAAAAGGAAGAAGCCGACAGGATCGTTACTCAAAACTCAAGGTACCCATCAAAGACATCTTGGTTTTCCCTTTACAACACAATTTTAGGGATGTGCTATACAAACAGTAGTGGTTCATGACAAGCCGCAGCTATGAAAGGATCAATAATGGCCGTGGCAGATGCAATCATTGAAGTGTTGGGGACTGATAGTTTTACCGACTATGAACGAAGCGTTTATGACAATTATCAAGATATGACGGAACGTGACATTGTAAACACACTCAATGTTTTATTATCCAGTGAGGCATTTCTGCAAGTATTAAAGGTTTGGGGTGCTAAATGTTCCCGCAAATTCAATGGTTTCAGGGATATCACTATTCGTCTTAAATCAGGTCGGGAATATCAAATTCATTCACCGGTGTTTCTCAAGGCGAAGCCCAAAAAAAAGAGAGGTAGAACTCCGAAACGTCAAAAAGGGCGATTGCAGCACCTTGGCCTTGAATTACTCGGCATTATTAAAAAAGTGACTCCCGCATTGGTTGAGGTTTGTGTATCAATGGCAGTTCTTTGTCCTTCATTTGAAGTGGCTGCAAATGCTTTGCAAGGCCTTGGGATTGAGATGAACCAAAATCTTCTTCAAAATACAACCCATCGGTTTGCAAATTTGGCCATGACAGTCAGGGTTGATTGCCATGCCGAAGAAGCCTGGCAAAAGCCGGGAATCAACATCCTGGTTTGTGTCGATGGAGGCCGTTTTCGGGAACGACGGACAAAACGAGGTAAACGGAAGAATTGTCAAAAACGACAAGGGTTTCATTCCGATTGGGTTGAGCCTAGACTACTATCCATTAGCCAATTTGACGAAAACGGAAAAAAATCAAAACCATCAATCCCATCCTGGACGGCTCGTGTGGCAACATGGATGATTTTTTCAACCTGCTAAAACAACATCTCATCCAAATCAACCTTAACGAAGCATCACAGATAATCTTTTGCGCTGACAATGGGCCAGGTATCTGGTCAAGAACTGATAAACTTATCAAAGATTTAAAACTACATACAGCTAGTGGGCTGCCAACGGGAAGTGGATCTATTGAAAGTGCTATTCGCAGGGTTATCAATCTTCGAGTGAAAGGCGCAGGAATGTTCTGGAAAAGGCAAAATGCTGAAAATATTATTTTCTTACGCTCATTAGTCTTGACTGGAAAACTGAAGAACACATATCGAAAGACTTGCAGTATCGTCAGAAACATGTTCAACAAAAATCTATTGTCTCTAAAAAAATCACATGCTTATAACTTTTTTTACTTTTGTCTGTAATCGCTTGACTATCAAGGCATTGAACAATTATTCGATTTATGAATCCCACATCAATTCCGGTTGACCCAATTTTCTCTTCATGCTGCCTCCTCAAGACACGGTGGATATTTCAACTCATATTGCCGAAGTTCTCAGTTCTTTACCTCATAAAATAATTGATCTGAGCTAAAACTTTGTGCTGATTCCATATAGCTCTCAGACATGATTTTCATTAAGTTTTCAATCTCTTTCCTGTTTTTATAGGTTTTTTTTACCCTTCCAGGCAAACCAGTCACAAGTGAATAAGAAGGAATGATAGTTTTTTCCAGTACAACACTACCAGCGGCCACCACAGATCCCCTTCCGATAACTGCCTGGTTCATAACAACTGCTCCCATACCAATCAGGCAGTTATTTTCAATGGTGCAGCCGTGGATTATGCATCTATGGCCGATGGTAACACCGTCCCCGATTTTCAGAGGAATACCTTTGTCAGCATGACAGAGACTAAGGTCCTGAATATTGGTCCTCTCTCCCACCCTGATACTATCCATATCACCCCGAAGAACTGAGCTAAACCATACAGAGGATTGTCTGCCGACATGAACATCTCCAATGATTTGAGCGGTAGGGGCGATAAACACATTTTCATCAATCCTGGGCTTGAACGTCTTATATGAATACAGAGTCATAATTTACCTTTGCTTACCAGTAACTGTTTCTACCATTGTCTGTACATTTTCCAATTTTGCATTGGCAGGTATATCACACCCGGAATGAAGAATAAAACCTTCCGGACCAATCTTCTCAACAAGTTTTCTGCAATATGTGTGAACTTCACTCTTTGCACCAAATGCCAATAATCCCGGGGGAACATCTCCCATTATGCACAAATGATCACCCAGTTCTTTTTTTGCCTGGAAAATATCTGTGTCCCCATCCAGTGCCATGATCATTTTTCTTTTGGGCAATTCTCTGAACCGTCTTAATTCCCTGTTCCAGTTTGAATCAAGGTGAAGGATTGCAATAAGTCCGGAATCAATGACTTCATTGATAATTTGATTGAAATAGGGCCAGACAAATCGATCCCACATCTGTGGTGAAATCATGCAGGGAGCCGTACGCCAGCCTCCGACCCATATCATGGAATACCCTTTCTCCTTTGCCTGTCTGCATTTAGAACGGGTCAATGTTATAACAATTTCATCCATGACCTTTTCAATTTTATCGGGGATATTTATTAAATCCAGAAAAAATTTCTCCAGGGATCTTGCACCGCACAAAAGGTCAAAGGGAGTTGTTATATCACCACCGGACAGCACAGGGACTTCAATCTTTTCCCATTCCTTCCTTGCATTAAACATTTCCCGGCTGGTATTGAATAATTCCATATTTATATCATTTAAAATTTTTTCTGACATAAAACAGTTAAAAAACTTTTCCCATCCAATATCCAGTATCTCATCATAATCTTCTCTCTTCATCTGCTCTGTTTCAAGGACCTGCCACATATCATTATCAGGCAGATCATATCCAGGAACTTTGACTTTTGCTCCGAAAAGCTCACAAAGGCCATAGGGGAAGAATGAACCATAGTTTATTGCATCTGCCTCTCCAATAATTTCATAGGCTTGAATCATTGTTTTAGTTGCTGCTGCAGGCGATTGAATAAAATCACACATGGGAGTCCGGGTTATGGTAGATGCAAAACCAGAATACTCTAAAACCACTGGAATTCGATCCTGTTCCTCTAAATTCACGGCTCTTTGAATTCTGTTGAACCGTTCTGAAATTATTTGAGTTTTATTCATTTTTATCCTGGAATAATTTGTAAAAAATTTCTTGCTTTTTATATTTACTAACAGTAAACATAATTATTATCATGAATAAAATACAAATCAAAGAAAAAAGCCGGGATCTTGAAAAAACCATTGCCATCAGAATCAGGGCCAAAAGGCTTGAAAGTGACTGGACACTTGAGCAATTGGCTAGGGCTGCAGGTCTTTCCAAGGGATATTTATCACAGATAGAAAACCAGGACAAAACTCCTACCCTTGGAACTTTGACCAAAATAGCCTTTGGCCTTGGAATAGATGCTGTCTCTCTCATCACAGGAGAGGAGCCCAAGACAAAACATGAAAAATTTTCCCTGGTCAGAGCAGGAGATCGTCATCCCATAACACATACAGGCGCTGCGCCTGATTCTGTATATGAATCTTTTTCCTTTGACAAATCAAACCGGTTTATGGATTCATACATTGTCACCGTCAGCAAGCAGTTCGCTCCCAAGCCTCTTATGCATGAAGGTCAGGAGTTTGCTTTTACCCTTGAAGGCACCAATGAGTTTTACTATGATGGTCAGACATATATTCTTGAGGCTGGTGATGCCATATATTTTGATTCAAATCGTCCTCATATGACCCGGAGTGTTGGTTCAAAACAGGCCAAGGTACTGGTAGTTTTTTGCAATCCCTTGTGTGAAGAATAATTTTTTATCCAAAAGGTTTACTATGAGCAAACAGAGGTGTTCCAAATCATGAAAAAAACAAGCTTACTCAAAAAATATATACTTGAAGAAGACATCCTGATTATGCCCGGGGCCCATGATGCGCTCACTGCAAAGATTGTGGACCAGGCAGGATTCAAAGCCCTGACCATGGGCGGCTATTCAGCAAGTGCCTCACTCTTGGGCAAGCCTGATCTTTCCTTTTTGACCTTAACCGAAATGGTCGGATGTATCCACCGAATCGTTGACGCAGTAGAGATTCCTGTCTTCACGGATGGAGACACAGGGCATGGAAGCGTTCTGAATGTTCGAAGAACTGTCATGGAGATTGAAAAAACAGGAGCAGCCGGAATGTTCATTGAGGATCAGGTTTTTCCTAAACGATGCGGTCACATGCTTGACAAACAGGTGATTAAAAAAGAGGAAATGATCGCCAAGGTCAAAGCGGCCGTGGATGCCAGAAGTGATGATGATTTTGTTATTATGGCCCGTACGGATGCCCTGGCTGTCAATGGACTGGAAGATGCCATTGACAGGGCAAATCTCTTTCATGAAGCTGGTGCTGATCTGATCTTTGTGGAGGCCCCCACCACCATCCAGCAGATGCAGAAGATTACAGCCAAGATAGATGCTCCCACCCTTGCCAATAATATAGAAGGGGGTAAGTCACCTTTACTTTCTGCCCTTGAGTTGGAGAAAATCGGGTATAACACCGTTGTCTTTCCGGTGGCTGCCACCTATGCAATAACAAAGGTCGTAAAAAAACTGATGACTGAACTGTATACCACAGGCACCACTAAAGGATTCAATGACAGAATGGTCTCCTTTGATGAGTTCAATCGTATCATCGGTCTTGATCGCCTGCGCTCCCTGGAGCGTACTTATTTTCAAACCTAACACAACAGATTCCAGGGCATTTCTGTTGAAGGAGAAAAAAATGAAACAAATCAATTTTTTTAATGTCGCACTTTTATTATTTGTCTCCCTGTTTCTTGTGATGGCCGGTTTGGACTGCGCCTTTGCCAACAAGGCCAAACTGACTTTTGCCACCACCACACCACCCAAAAGTAACCATGAAATCGCAGCCCAGAAATTTGTGGAGGCTGTGACCCAGAAAACCCAGGGCAGAATAAAGATTAAACACTATGGGGCCGGATCCTTGTATAATGCAAAATCCATCATGCCTGCCATGTCAAAGAACCAGATTGATATCGGTCTTCTGCATGTAGCTCTGGTAGGTCGCAGGTCACCGGTGCTGGAGTTTGTAGGATCTTTTGGCGCCATGGGTTGCTGGAACAGCTATGAGCATTATTATAGATTTCTTGATAATCCCAGGACCCGGGAAATAGCTTCAGCTGAATTTGAAAAGTA
>JAOZST010000218.1:0-5862 GCA_029939535.1 Desulfobacteraceae bacterium
ACTGCCATGGAACCATCCTGTTTTTTGATGGGTCCTGAAAAGGGATGAAAAGAACCGTCTGCAATGGATTTGCTTGTTTTCTCCACCAGGGCCACAACATCGGCAGGCACTTTTTTATTGATGGGAGCAAGCTCGATCATTCCATCTTTAATACCGCCCCATACAGCTTCTGGTTTCCATGTTTTGTCCAGTACGCTTTTTGCAACCTTTGTATAATACGCATTCCAGACATGGGTGGTGGCTGTCAAATGAGCATTGGGACCATATTTGGACATATCAGAATGGTATCCAATGGAAAACACACCTTTTTCTTCTGCTGTCATGGTGGGTGCTGTGGAATCGGTATGGTGTGTTACAACATCAACACCCTGATCAATCAATGCTTCCGATGCCTCGCGTTCTTTTCCCGGATCAAACCAGGAATTTACCCAGATTACTTTTACTTTGATATCGGGATTTACACTTTTGGCACCCAGGGTGAATGCATTGATTCCCCTGATGACTTCCGGGATAGGGAATGCAGCTACATAACCCAGCTCATTGGATTTTGTCATTTTTCCTGCAATAATTCCTGTCAGATAACGGCCTTCATAAAACCGGCTCATATAGGTCCCGACATTTCTGGATTGTTTGTATCCTGTGGAATGTTCAAAAATAGTTTTTGGGAAAAGTTTTGCCACTTTCAGGGTTGGATTCATATATCCAAAGGAAGTGGTGAAAATCAAACCGTAACCACTTTTTGCCAGGTCTCGAATCACCCTTTCCGCTTCTGCTCCTTCTGGAACACTTTCAATAAATTTGGTGGAGACCCTGTTCCCTAAATTTTTCTCCATCGCGATACGGCCCAGATCATGTTGATATGTCCAGCCTGCGTCTCCAATGGGACTTACATAAACAAATCCTACTTTTAATTTGTCCTGGGCAAAGAGTGAAGGAATAAATCCAGTAAAAATAAATGCCATGGCACTTATGCATAATACAATTTTTAATACCCTGTTTTGTTTCATACAACTCTCCCTTTATTTTATTAGTTATTTTCCGGATGGAATGTTATACCCAGCGAAGCCGGGGAATTAAGCCTGATTAAATTTTTATCCCTTGAAATAAATACCAGAACCAGAATGGTTGCAAGATAGGGCAGCATGGAGAGAATCTGGGCTGGAATTTCAAATCCAAAGCCCTGGATATGAAACTGAAGAATGGTTACCCCTCCGAAAAGATAGGCACCGATCATTACCCTTGCCGGCCGCCATGTGGCAAAAACAACCAGGGCAAGGGATACCCATCCCCTTCCAGCCACCATGCCCTCAACCCACATGGGGGTGTAGGCCACAGCCAGGTAAACACCACCCAGCCCTGCCATGGCACCGCCAAACAGGACCGCAAGATATCGGATACCGATTACTGAAAAACCCAGGGCATGGCCTGATTTTGGGCTTTCACCAACAGCCTTTAAAATAAGGCCTGCCCGGGTTTTATAGAGAAACCACAAAACACCGGCCAGAAGAACAAGGGACATATAGATCAAGATATCATAGGAGAAAATAAGCTGGCCAAGAATGGGAATATTACTAAGAACCGGTATGCTGAGTTCAGGAACCCCTTTCAGGGCAACGCTGGTATACTCAATTCCCATAAAGGCACTTAACCCTGTTCCAAAAATGGTCAGGGCAAGGCCGCTTGCCACCTGATTGGCCATCAAAGAAAGAGTGAGTATGGCAAAAATCAGCGCCATGAGCGCACCGGCAAGCATACCGCAGGAAACTGCAATTATGATACTTCCGGTTTTTGCCATGGCAATAAACCCGGAGATAGCCCCTACCAGCATCATGCCTTCAACACCAAGATTCAGGACACCTGATTTTTCAACAATCAGTTCACCCAGGGCCGCATAAACAAGGGGAGTGCCCGCTGCAATGGTGGCAATCAGAATATTCATCAGGGTATCTGGATTCATGGATTGGCTCCTTTTACAGGTTGGTTGAGTTTGAATCTGATTCGAAAATTAATGAGAAAATCAGCGGCCAGCAGATAAAAAAGCAGCATTCCCTGGAACACACCGGTCACTGCCGAGGGAAGATCCAGATTCATCTGTCCGGATTCACCGCCCAGATAAAGAAGGGCCATTAAAAGACTGGATAAAAAAATCCCACCGGGATGAAGTCGTCCCACATAGGCCACAATAATGGCTGCAAAACCATAGCCGGGCGAAACAGAAGGCAAAAGTTGCCCTATGGGACCTGCAATTTCAGATACACCGGCAATTCCCGCTGCCAGGCCGCCGGAAAGAAGGCCGATCCATATCATTTTTTTATATTTGAATCCAGCATAGGCAGCAGCATTTATGGCAAGCCCGGAAACCTGCAGCTGGTAGCCGATAAAGCTTTTTAAAAGAAAAATCCACCCCACCCCAACGGCTGCAAAGGATATTAAGACCCCGGCATGGAGCCTTGTCCCTTCGATCATGATGGGAAGCAGGGCCGAATCTGAGAACAAAACTGACTGTGGGAATCCATAGCCCTGGGGATCTTTCCATGGTCCGTGGATCAACAGGCTCAAAATAAGGATTGCCACGTAATTAAGCATCAGGCTTACTAGAATTTCATTGGCATTATACCGGATCTTTAAAAATGCAGGGATGGATGCCCAGAGCATTCCACCAATAATACCGCCCGCAAACATGGCAGGAAGAATCAAACTGCTTGTGCTCTCATTAAAGTACAGGGCAACCCCACCTCCGAAAATAGCGCCCATGGCCAATTGACCTTCAGCACCGATATTCCAGATATTTGCCTTGAACCCGATGGCAAGGCCGACCCCTATGATCATGAGGGGAGATGCTTTGATGATAAGTTCTCCCAGGCCATAAAGGTCATTTATGGGTTCAATGAAAAAGGCGTGGAAGGCAAGGGCAGGATTCTTACCCAGCAGAATAAAGATAAGCAGACCGCTGAAAAGCATCAACAGGGCTGCAATCAAAGGTGAAAAATATTTCATTGCTTTGGATGGGATGGGTCTTGGTTCTATTTTAAATACCATGGATTACTCCGCTATTTTCTGTTTGGTTCAACCGTTTGATTCAATTGGCCCTCCGGGAAACATGCCGCTCATCCATATGCCGATCTCTTCTTTTGTGGTATCACAGACATTCAAAGACGGTGACAAATGTCCTTCAGCAATCACCATGAGGCGGTCACAGATTTCAAAAAGTTCATCCAGTTCTTCGGAAATGACCATTACCGCAGTCCCCTTATTTCTCAGATCAATAATGGACTGGCGGATGATATTAGCAGCTCCCACATCAACTCCCCAGGTAGGTTGCGAAATTACAATGAGATCCGGTTCCTGGAGGATTTCCCTTCCAGTGATGAATTTTTGAATGTTTCCGCCTGAAAGACTGGTTACCTGATCCTCAATGCTGCCGCATTTGACATCAAAGGAAGAGATGCACTCTTTTGCAAATTTTGATACTTTTTTAAAAAGAACCAGCCCTCCCCGTATCAGGTTGTGTCGGTGGGTGGTGAGAAGGTAATTATACATCAGGTTCATCCCGGGAACTGCCCCTCTCCCAAGTCTGTCTTCAGGAACAAAGCCAAGCCCCACCTTTCTTCTTTTTCCCGGATCCAGATGCCCCACTGGCTTTCCACAGATACAGACATCTTCTGGTTTCTGGGTTAACCACTCTCCCACAATCCCATTGATCAGCTCCCGCTGCCCATTACCGGAAATTCCAGCAATTCCCAGAATTTCTCCGGACTGAACTTTAAAACTGATATTGTTTAAATCCGTTCCAAACTGGTTTGATTTTGTTTTGCACAAACCAGAGACTTCAAGGCAGTTTTCCCCATTCAGGTCAGGATTGTTCTGGGTACAGACCGGTAGTTCTTTTCCGATCATCATCCTGGCCAGGCTGGATGGGGTTTCATTGGCCGGGGTTGCTGTGCCGGTTACTTTCCCGGCCCGTATGATGGTAGCTTTATGGCAGAGCTCCTTTATTTCATCCAGTTTATGGCTGATATAAAGGATGCTGCATCCTTCCCGGGACAGTTTCCGCAGGGTTTCAAACATTTTCTGGACGGCCTGGGGGGTCAAAACCGAGGTGGGTTCATCCATGATCAAAAGCTTTGGTTTCTGTATCAGGCATCTGACAATTTCAACCCGCTGCCGCAATCCAACGGGCAGGGAGTGAACCAGTCTTTTGGGATCAAGGGGAAGGCCGTATTTTTCCGATACATCTACAACTTTGCGGGAGAGCGCTTCCATGTCCTTTATATTTTCCATGGCAAGGGCGATATTTTCAACAACTGTAAGTGTTTCAAAAAGAGAAAAGTGTTGAAACACCATTCCTATCCCCAGTTTTCTGGCGTGGGCAGGATTTAGTATGTCAATCTGTTCTCCTTCCCATAAAATTTCTCCCCGGTCAGGCTTTACAACGCCATAAATGGCCTTCATCAATGTGCTTTTACCTGCCCCGTTTTCGCCCAGTACTGCGTGGATTTCACTGGGAAATACTTTTAAATCAATTGAATCATTGGCAATTACAGAAGGGTATATTTTGGTCATACCACGGAGTTCAAGACGAGGGGCTGCACCGTTACGGGTGTTTTTGTCTGCTTCTAAATCAATGTTATCCATTTCATAGAATCCTCAGGGTTAAACTAATTGTATTTTTTTATGCAATCACAAATTTATTGTGATGTCAATAAAATATTTTAGTAATACTTAAAAATTATTTGAAATTATGGAATCTGTTTTCTTTGCCGCTATTGTTTTTCAAATAATGTCCCTGATGGCAGTGCCGTTGGTGGCTCGTATTTTTTTTAAATAATTATAAATGGTAAAATTGGATACACCCAACCGCATTGCCACTTGGCTGACCACGCCCCTGATTTGAAAAGCGCCTTTTTGTTCCAGTAGTTTGACAACCCTTATTTTTTCATCCGTGACCATGGAAGCAGGTCTTTTTCCAACTTCTGCAACAGCCTGTTCAAAAAGAGAATCCATGGTATTGTCTATGGAAAAAGACATCTTTTCAGGGATATCCCCTGTCATACCATTTCCGGAATCACTGGATATCCCTTTGTTAACAAAAGATTTTAACAGCTGAATGGCGTTGTGGTAGTCAGTGGTATTGAAATTGATGCAAAAGGCGGCAATTACCTCTCCTTCACTGTTTTTAATATAACTTGTGGAGGATTTAAGTTCCCTGCCGTCGTCGGTCAATGTCATGAAACAATGCCTGTCTTTTACTGCATTTCCATCCTGGAGAAGTGGTTTGGCTACCACGTCTGTAACCTGGGACCCTGGCTGCCTTTTTGTTACATTACCGGTAATGTAAACAAGCTGCATATGCTGGGTTG
The DNA here is from genome assembly GCA_029939535.1 of Desulfobacteraceae bacterium. GTDB lineage: Bacteria > Desulfobacterota > Desulfobacteria > Desulfobacterales > Desulfobacteraceae > NBML01. The sequence continues at coordinate 5,361 of JAOZST010000218.1, forward strand.
TTAAATCATGGATCGCCACCTCACAATTATCTCCAAACATCTGGGTCATCAGGTTTGCCAATTGCTTTAATGTGGTGAAAATCTGCTCTTTTTCAGTGACCATAAAAGTTTGTAATTTCCATAACATATTGGTTTTTTAAATTGAACCGAACTTTACCAGGATTTGATGCTTTTTTCAACTGCCTTTCAACGGAACCGGTTATTATCTGTTGACCTGATCTTTATTTGGTTATAATTTAATAGTATAGGAATTTGCATTTAGCTGTTAGCCATTAGGCTTTAGCTAACTGCCAACAGCTAATGGCTAACAGCTCGCGCGATAGTGCGCTAAGTTCAAAACCTTACATCTTATTTCTTTTGAGATAAAGTTTGACATTGAACAATTTGATACTCAGAGCCCATATTCTGGAGGGAAACAATGAATAAAGAGAGGGAAAAAACAAGGGTTATTATTTGTGACGACATTGCAAAAATCGGTATTGATATGCTGCGAAAGCATTGT
>JAOZST010000219.1:0-3473 GCA_029939535.1 Desulfobacteraceae bacterium
TTTTTATTTCCCATGATTTATCCGTTGTCCGGCATATTTCAGACCGCATTGCCGTGATGTATCTGGGTAAGATTGTTGAAATTGCAGATGCAGAAACCATTTACAGCCATGCACGCCATCCCTATACCCAGGCTTTGCTGTCTGCGGTTCCAGTTCCAGATCCGGATTCCAGGCGACAGCGAATAGTTTTAAAGGGTGAGGTGCCTTCTGTTGAAAATCCGCCTCCTGGCTGCCGTTTTAATACCAGGTGCAGACATGCAAAGGATATTTGTTATCAGACAGAACCAGAGCTTTTGGCCAGTGAAAAAGAACTAACCCATTTAACTGCCTGTCATTTTTATTATTGATTTACCCGTAAAATTGGATTTGAATAGTTATGAATTATAAAACCATAGCAAATGTCCTGGGAAAATTATTGATAGTTACCGGCTTTTCCCTGGTATTTCCATTGCTCTGTTCCCTTTATTACAGGGAAGACGATCTATTATCCATTGCCATTACCGGAATCATTATACTTAGTATGGGATATCCTTTGTGGTGGTCTTTTCGCAGGTATCATGATCTAAACATAAAGGATGGATTTTTCATTGCTTTTTTCGGATGGATTATGATTTCAGCTGTTTCAGGTCTGCCTTTTATGATCCATGGGTCCATTCCTTCATTTACCGATGCCTTTTTTGAGATGATGTCCGGCTATACCACAACCGGTGCGACTATTTTAACCGATATCGAGGTGGTTCCCCACGGGTTGCTGTTCTGGCGCAGTCAAACCCATTTACTGGGTGGCATGGGTTTTTTAACTCTGACCATTATATTTTTGCCCCATGGTATGGGCGGGGTGAGGATATTTCGGGCTGAGTCAAGTCCGGGCCAGGTCATTACCAAGGAAAAATTTATTCCCAGGAACCGGGATACAATGATCTGGTTGTGGGGGATCTATATAGCCCTGAACGTGGCGGAAACCCTTTTGCTGTGTTTTGGGGGCATGTCAATATTTGACTCCCTCTGCCACTCCTTTGGAACGGTTTCAACTTCCGGGTATTCACCCATGAATGCCAGCATCGGGCATTATAATAAAGCATATTTTGATTGGGTAATCATAGTTTTCATGTTCCTGGGCGGCATGACATTCATGCTTTTTTACCATATGATGCAGGGAAACTGGAAAATTATAAGACTCAATACTGAATTACGCTGGTATCTGGGTTTTATGCTTTTTTTCTGCGGGATCGTGTCCTGGATACTCTGGAAGGAAAATACCTATGGTTTGATGGATTCCGTTCGCTACGGAACATTCCAGGTTACCTCCATCCTCACCACCACAGGATTTACCACTGCCGATTATGAGCAATGGCCCCAGGCAGCCCAGATGTTTCTTTACATGGTGTGCTTCATTGGCGCCTGTGCTGGGTCCACCACCAGCGGGGTCAAAATTGTTCACTATGTTTTGATCATCAAATTCGGTGTTGCATCCATCAAACGTATTTTTTTTCGACCCATGGCAGTGGTGTCGGTCCGTTTAGATCAGCGCCCTGTGGACTCCCAGATTATCACCCTTGCACTTTGCTATTTTATTGTTAATATTTTCCTGGTTCTGGGAGGAGGGTGTTTCATGACCCTGTCTGACCCAATGGATATTACAACTGCCATGAGTTCTGTGATTGCAGCGCTCATGAACATAGGCCCTGGATTTGGCGGGGTGGGTCCGTCCAAAAATTTTGCCTTTATTTCAGATACGGGGAAATGGTTTTTATCCTGGAACATGCTGGTTGGCAGGCTTGAAATGTTTTCAGCCCTGGTGATATTTTATCCTTCTTTCTGGAAAAGATAGATGGGTTCAAAAGAAAAACAGGTTCAGGCAAGGAATAATTTCTGGACATCTTTTAGATGCTGTGACATGCAGGTCACGATCACCCGTTCATTGTTTTGGATACGTGTGTCTCCCACGGCAACCTGCCATTCACCGTCTCGATGGATACCACCGATCATTATGCTTCGATTATAATAGGAACTTAGCTTTGAGAGTGGTTTCCGGGTAATGGGGGAGTCAGGGGCGGCAATAATTTCCACCATTTCAGCATCAAAACCATGGAGATGGGCAACGGAAAGAAGTTCCCCTCTGCGAATGAATTTTAAAATCTCATTGCCGGCCAGGATTTTTTTATTCAGAGCAATATCAGATCCCATTGTTGTGGCCAGCACTACATAATCTTCTTTGTTTACCAATGCGATACATTTTAAAGATTTATTAGATTGATTTTTCAGTTTGCCAGGATCTTGTGAAGTCATCAGATGTTTTGCAAGAACGCAACTCATGATATTGGTTTCGTTTTCGCCGGTGGCAGATATAAAGGTATCCATTTCCAGGAGTCCTGCAGAAACCAGTACATCTGAATCAGATCCGTCCCCCAGTAATACTTCTGAATTGGAAAGTGCAAATGAGAGATCCTGGGCAATGGGTTCATCCTTTTCAATGAGCCTGACCCCCACTGTTTTGTCCAGAAGTTCAGCCAGACGGCATCCCACCAGTCCCCCGCCTACGATCATAACCCTGTGCTGTCTTTGCTGTTCCACTCCAGCCAGCCTCATTAATCGTGTGAGATGCTCGTTTTTTGCCATAAAAAATGCTTGATCCTGGGGTAATAATTCATCATCTCCACTGGGGATAAGTGTTGTGATCCCCCTGGCAATGGAAACAACCCTAAAGGGAAATTCATTATATTCCTGGGAGATATCCTTGAGTGTTTTATTGGCCAGGGGGGATTTTTCATGGATGCGGGTGGCCATGGCCTGAATCTGCCCTTTGGCCACGGCAATTATGTCATTTCCAGCCCTGAGCTTGATGAGCCTGAAAATTTCCTGGGCTGCCAGTTCCTCCGGGTGAATAATCAGATCAATTTTAAGATCTCTGGCATTGAGGATGGAATTTTTATTTCCAAATTCAGTGGACCTCACCCTGGCTATTTTGCGTGGAATACCGAATCGATCGCCAATAAGGCAGCTCATCATATTAACGGCATCATTATTGGTAACCGAGATAAGATAGTCCATTTTTTCGGCACCAGCTTCTTTCCAGCATCCCATGCCCATGGCATTGCCCTGGATAAGCCGGGCATCTATGTTTCCATCGGCATGGCCAAGCAACTTGCTGTCCTGTTCAATGGCAGTGATTGCATATCCTTCATGAACAAGCCTCTTGGCCAGGTAATACCCAACGCCTCCCAGTCCCAGAATCAAGATGTTTGTTGCTTTTGCCGGTTTGTTTCCATTCATATATTAAACCATTTCCATTTTCTTTCAATTGCCCTTCAATATATCACAGTGACAACAATCAACTACTAGATACTCCCTGTTTTGTCAAATTCAGTATCGGGTGCTATGATTTCTTTCCCAGATATTTTTTTCTGTACTCCTTTTTTTTGTCAGGATCTGTAACTGTTTTTTTTAATGAATTTTTTGTATAAATGGTAAAA
>JAOZST010000219.1:3573-5817 GCA_029939535.1 Desulfobacteraceae bacterium
GATGAAGCCATTGGCATAATTCATCTTCTAAGTCTGGTACTGATATTTTCCGGCATTGTGGTCACCAATCATGGGAAAAAATAATAAACCAAGTCCGGATATTAAAGTCTTGACTCCAATATATGGATCAATTTCTCGGCTGGCAATTGAACAGGGTTGTTTTTTTGTCCCGTGGCCCTGACAATTGGATTGATATCTTTGGCAGTTACCCCATATGTACCAAGGCTGGGCATTTTTAGCATAGCTGTCCATTTTTTAAGGGTGTTGATCAGGCAATTGCAATTTTCCAGGGGATCATTGTGAACATCTGATAAACCAGAGACGTCAATTAGGCATGAGGCGTTTGCATATTTGAGTAAAGCCGGGCTTTCAGGTACTTGTTTTTTTAGATGGGATATGGTTTCTTCAGTTACCCTGGCCAACAGGGTCCCGCAGACCACACCGTGGGGAATATCGAACAATCCGCCAATGCCCGAGGCAAATCCATGGACGATTCCCAGGCCTGCGTTGGCAAGGGTCAGTCCTGAAAGATAGGATGCATAGCTCAGGTTCACCCGGGGTTTTATATCAGTGGAATCCGATATAACTGCTTTGATGAGAGAATCCCCAAAAATTTCAAGCCCGCTAAATGCAAGGGAATCTGTCATGGGAGAGGCCTGGGTTGAAACAAGGGATTCCAGAAGCTGGGTTAAAGCATCCATTCCGCAGGCAGCAGTAATATGGGAGGGAGTCCCCAGGGTCAGCTCCGGATCAACAAGGGCTATATCAGGAATAAAATTGTCATGGCGCAGGGATTTTTTAAACCCTTTTATACCCAATTGCGCTATAACCGCATTTTTAGTGGCTTCGCTTCCAGTCCCGGCAGTGGTTGGTACGGCAATAAATCCAATTTTTTCCCCATCATGGACTTTGGTACCAACCCCCTCCAGGTATTCAATTACTGAATCTTTTTTTGTCATCATGGCAGACACGGCCTTTCCAGTATCCATGACACTCCCACCACCAATGGCAGCAACCACATTGATCTCCTTTTGTCTGTACTGGCTCAGGATTCTGTCAATAATATCAGGAGAGGGTTCAGATCCAACCCGGGCAATATGGATATGGATGGATCTTTTTTCAAGGGCCTTTTTTAGTCTTGGCCAATGGGGGCCTGTCATGAATGAGGAAGATCCCATTATCAGAAGAAGAGTTTTTCCATACTTCAATACAAGATCTGGAAGCAGGTGCAATTGACCAGCACCAAAATACAAACTGGGGTTTGCAAAAAAATTGAAATTTAGATTGGGCATATATCCCATCTCCTATTTGAATTCAGAAAAATTATTACAACCTATATTTTTTAAAAGTATTTTTATATTTTATTGAAGTATCTATTTCCATTATAAAGGGGTTGTCAAGAATTGAATGGCATTGCTTTTTAAATATTTGATGTCTATGCTTGGATATATTATTGTGACGAATAATCCTAGGGAGAGGATCATCATGGGAACATCTTTTAAAGATCAGCTACTTAAAGCAGGTCTTGTTAATAAAAAACAGGTGAAAAAAGCAAAACATGAAAAACGTATCAGCCGTAAGAAAAATAAAGGGGAGGGTTCCTCTCCCGAAATAAATAATACACTGCAGGAACAATTGAGCAAAGAAAAACGTAACAGGGAACTAAACCTGCAGCTCAATAAAGAAAAACAAAAACTTGAAAATCTGGCACAAGTACGGCAGCTCATTGAAACAAGCCGTTTAAAACTGGATAATTGTGATGAGCAATACTATTTCGTCCTGGGAAAGAAAATTAAGAAGCTATTTGTTACTGAAGAAATTGCTAAGAAACTGAGTCTTGGGCAGTTAGGCATTGTCAAACTTGATGACAGTTTTGAGATTGTTCCTGCCAGGGTGGCCGTGCAGATTGCAGACCGTGATCAAGATGCTCTGGTGGTGCTGCATAAACCGGAAAAGTGACGAAAAAATACATTTTTTACTGAAATTGGCGCCGCCTGGTTTTTATTGTGTTTATTGGGATCAAGGTATGTCAATTGATAAAATAAAGTCCTGGATGGAAATATTCAAGGAGGCACCTTACCATATTTGGTGGTCAAGAAATTTTGGGATCTGTGAAAATTACAGTTTACAAGTGGTCTCTATCGTTTATACCTAAACCCCAATATTTGTTTCGGAAGTGCTTACCCAATTTCAAATTTGATTCCTGACAGATAATATCATCTATAAACACCATAAATCTGTCAT
>JAOZST010000057.1:0-4128 GCA_029939535.1 Desulfobacteraceae bacterium
CTTTGAACATAACCATGCATATCGCAAATTCCTTTTAAGGATTTACATGGATAATATAATAATGTATATAAAATGTACACAATTAAAAGGAAGTGGATCAAACCGCTTATTTGTTAATAGAGAGAATTGCTGCCAGCCTTGACAGGTATTTGTTTTTAATCCAGTATTGGCACGAGTAAAAATTATTTTAGAATAATAGAAGGATTACATATATGGAAACCCATTTCGCTTGTCTGCCTTGTTTTATGAAACAGACTATTGATGCCGCCTGTATGGTAATTCCGGAGAAAAAGGAACAGGAAAAAATTTTTCGGCAGGTTTTAAAAGCAATCAGTGAGATGGATTTTCAACAGTCTCCGCCGGAAATGGCACAATATATTCATCGGGAGATCCAGAAAATATCTGGGTGCCATGACCCCTATAAAGAATTAAAAACAAAGTATAATCAATATGCGCTTGACCTGTATCCTGCCATGAAGGAAAAAATATTAAATTCTCCCAATCAATTTGAAACAGCCGTCCGACTAGCCATTGCCGGGAATATTATTGATTTCGGGGCCAGCCTTGTTGTTGATCAAGCAATGATTAAACAGACCATCCAGTCATCATTTACAGGTCCTTTGATGGGAAACACAGATAATTTGTTTGATGCAATCTCCTTGGCAAAAAAAATTTTGTTTTTGGGTGATAATACCGGGGAAATTGTTTTTGATCGATTATTGATCGAAATCCTGCCAATGGACAAGGTGATTTATTCGGTCAGGGGGATGCCTATTCTCAACGATGCAACCATGGAAGATGCCGTCCAGACAGGCATGACACAAAAGGTTAAAGTTATTCATAACGGGTCTGATGCGCCTGGAACAATTTTAAAAGATTGTTCAAAGGATTTTTTAAAAGTTTTTGATGAAGCTGATCTGGTTATTTCCAAGGGACAGGGAAATTTTGAGACACTTTCCCATGTGGATAAAAATATTTATTTTTTGCTCAAAGCCAAGTGCCATGTAATTGCAGCCCATATAGGCTGCAATACAGGTACATCCATTGCCGGGCGGCCCAGTGATTTTAAAAAAGGCCCAATCAAGGTTCAGGGCTGATTGTAAAGGTCATCGGGAAATCAGTTGACTGGTTTCAACGGTCAGGGTGACAGCACCCCAGTCAGACTCAACTCTGCCAAAAAGAAAATAGGGCCTTCCATAATCCAGCATGTGGCAGAACCTGGCATAGGGTTTAGGGAAAAACACAGTTTCAATGATACCGGTCTCATCTTCAAAGGTGAGAAATTTCATGGGATCACCATGTTTTGTCTTGACCACCTTTCCTGTGATCAGCCACCCGGCAAATCTCACGCCCTTGCCAATATGCCGGGGCAGGTCCTTGGCCTTGATGGTTTTTTCCTGTTCAATGGCCCGGGCATACAAGAGGATGGGGTGGCATTGGCAGAGAAACCTCAGCACGGAAAATTCTTGGCGCAGAATATCCATGGGAGGGTCTGGAGGAAGTTCTGGAATGGAAACTGCTTCCTGGGCCTGGTCAAAGAGGGAAGATGTTTTTTGTCTATTTTTTTCCTGGTGCCAGGATGAAAAGGCCCATAAAAGTGTGCTTCGGCTTTTGCTGCCCTTGAATATGTCCAGACATCCGCTGTGAACAAGGGATTGGAAATCATCCTCCCGGGGTTTGACCCGATTGAGAAAATCTTCAAGGCTTGTGAATTTTGATTTTTTCCGCTCCTTTATAATGTTGTCCATGGTGGTTGTGGACAGGTTTTTTATGGATAAAAATCCAACCCTGATCCTGTGGTCTGAGCCTTTCCATTTAATATTGCTTTTATGGATATCAGGCCCCAAAATCTTTACTCCCATGCGCCGGGCTTCGGATACATAGGCAAAGGTGGAGTAAAATCCTCCCTGGTTGCTGATCACGGCTGCCATGAATTCCGCTGGATAATGGGTTTTTAAATAGGCTGCCTGGAAGGAAACCCTGGCATAGGAGGCTGAGTGGGGCTTGCAGAATGAATATCCTGAAAAGCTTATGATCATGTCCCAGATTCGCTGGATATCTGGTTTGGTTAGTCCTTTGGCTGAGGCGCCTGCTGCAAACTGGGTATGATAATCCCTGAGCTTCTGAGCCTTATTTTTTTTGGACATGATTTTTCTGAGCCCGTCTGCCTGGGCATGGGTGAATCCGGCAAGCTTAACAGCCACCCGGGACACATCTTCCTGAAAGACCATGATGCCGAAGGTCTCATCCAGTACATCTTCCATGAGCGGGTGAAGGGGTTCCCACTCGCCTGTGTGGAGGCGTTTAATATACTCCTGGATAAATTCATTGGCTGCCGGCCGGATAATGCTGGAGTGAATAACAACATGATTGAAATCTCCAATTTTTGATTTTTTCTGGAGCAGGCGCATGGCAGGGCTTTCAATGTAAAAGCAGCCCATGGTGTTTCCCTGGGCCACATTCTCCTGGGTTTCAAAATCATCCTCCGGGTCCTGGGCTATAAAATTTCTGAATTCACTCCTGGATGAACCTATGCTTTTAATGCAGTCACGAACCACGCCCAGGCTCCTGTTGCCCAGAAGATCTATTTTGACAAGGCCTGCTGTTTCTGCTGAATCCTTTTCCCACTGGATCAGGGGAATGCCCTTGGGCGCAGTTTCCACAGGCACATAGGTGTCAATGGGGTTTGGGGTGATGACAATGCCTCCTGGATGAACCGACAAATATCTGGGAGTGCCGATGATGGCCTGGGCATGGGCCATGATTTCAGGCCAGGGCTGGGGAAAATCCAGAAACCGGAACTCCGGCTTTTCCCGGATCCGGTCCAAAAGGTCCTGGGCTGTTTCATTGAGTTTCCAGAACCAGGGCAGACGACTGGATATTTTTTGTATCTCCCCATGGGCCAGACCAAAGACCTTTGCCACCTCCCGCACCGCCATTCTGGGCTGAAACAGCACATGGCTTGAAACCATGGCGCTGTGATTTTTAAATTTTGAAAGCACATGGTTTAAAATGTCATCCCGTTCATCCCAGGCAAAATCAATATCAATATCCGGCGGATCTTCCCGGCCCGGGTTTAAAAATCGTTCAAAATAGAGATTGTATTTTATGGGGCATACATTGGTGATGCCCAGGCAATAGGCAACAATGGATGCTGCACCTGATCCCCGGCCGCAGATCCTGGATGCCTTTTGTACAATATCCTGGACCACCAGAAAGTATTGGCAGAAGTTTTTCTGGGAAATAATGGACAGTTCATGATCAATCCTGGAAATCACTTTTCCTGTCAGGCCTGGGCCATAGCGGTTCAGGGCTCCTCGAAAGGTTTTTTCCCTTAACATGCTGCAGGCCTGGTCATTGGTTTTCCCTTGGTAGGGCGGCATGACAATGCCAAAATTCGGACCTGTAAAATTTAGTTTTTCAGCCAGCATCAAGGTATTTTCAACAGCCCTGGGAAGGGTGTGAAACCTTTGCTGGTAAAGTTCAGGGGATGCCAGAAATGAATTGCCAGGGGCCATGTCCAATGGACCAAGCCGACTGAGGCAGGTATTTTTATCAATGGCCCTGACCATGGCATGGATTTTTATGTCCTCTGGGTGTAGAAAGAAGCTGCCAGGAGTTGCTGTCGTGGGGATGTTACGTTCCATGGCTGTCCTGCACAGGGGGTGGGTCTGGGACAAAGGGTGCCTGGGAAGGGCAGCGGCAAGATCCAGCCCCTGTTCATGCCAGGATGCCAGAAGATCCGGACTTTGGGTCAATATTAATAAGCCTTTGCTGAACCTGGGAAGGGTTTGCTCCAGGGAAAAATTTTTGTCCCTGTGACGGCGGGTCAGCAATTGACAAAGAGTTTGGTAGCCTTTATTGTTTTTCACCAGGCAGATGGCCCGGTGGGATATACTGGGATCGGTGACCTCTGCTCCGATAATAGGCGTGATGTTCAGGTCCTGGCATGCTTGAATAAAGGGCCATAGCCCGTAGAGATTGTCCGTGTCTGTTAATGCCAGTTTTTTATACCCCAGATGTTTTGCCTGGAGGCAGAGCTGTTTTACGGGCGAGGTTCCCCACATTAGGGAGTAATGTGATCTGCAGGTCAGGGGAATCATAGTGCATCAGGAGAGTTAGGGGCAT
>JAOZST010000057.1:4228-20259 GCA_029939535.1 Desulfobacteraceae bacterium
GCATCAGGAGAGTTAGGGGCATTAGGAAAATCAAGGGTAAGGGCTAATTTAACAGCACCTTTACCAAATTTTGTGCGGATATAGTCCATGGCTCCAAGGATTTTTTCCTGTTTGTCCATTTTACTGGTTTCCTCAAACATCATAGTCTGGATCTGGGGTCTGCCCGGGTTTTTACAGGTCAGTCCCAGGTGGCGGATGCGGATTCGCCTAGTCCATGCCTTGAACAAAAGGGGGATGATTTTCTTGAACATGATTATTTCATTGGCAGTGGGCTGGCTGAGTTTTGTCCTGGCTGTCTTCTGGTATCCATCTGAATAGAAAAGCCTGAGGCTGAGAAGCCTGCCATACAGGTTTCGTTCACGCAGAGACTGGCATATATTTTCAACAAGAAGAAAAATCGCTTTTTTCAATTGTTCCAGATCATTGGTATCATTGGCAAATTCATGGTCGGCCCGGATAGGGTCATGCTTTTCACAGATCCGGGTGACTGGGGAGGTATCAATGCCTCGGATAAGGCCATGGATCAGAGATGCCCTCTGGCTGAAAGCAACTTGAAGCTGTTCAAGTGTAAGGGCTCTGATCTGGGATATATGACTTAGATTAAATGTTTTCATTTTCATTATTTCATTTTTGGACAAACCCGGGAGAAGTTCGATTGGCAGTGGCTCAAGAAAAGCTTTTTCCTCGCCAGGCCCCACAATATATTCTCCAGCAGGTTTGACCATGCGGGTTGCCACTTTGGCCACCAGCTTGTTGGTGGCAATTGCCCAGATGGGGTCCAGGCCGAAATCTTTCTTTGCCTCCCTGTTCAGACGGAAGGCAATATCCGGGGGCGGACCGAAAAGCCTGCTGGTTCCGGTGACATCCATGAAAATATGGCCGTCCCAGGGTCCTGATTCAATGGCCGGGGTATAGGCAAGGGTCCGTTTGAGTATGTGTTTCATGACCTGTTCATATCGGTTGAACCGGGGAGCCAGGATTTTTATACCTTTATTAAACCGTTGGACCCGGGTAAGGGCCATTCCCTTTCGAATGCCTTCCCTGTAGGCCTGGTCATTCATGTCATAGACCACGGCCCTGGGTGCACCAGGGGGAGCAATCACCAGGGGATATCCTGCCAGAGAGGGAGTAAGGCTGGTTTCCACGGCTGCTGCAAAATCGGCTATATTCAGGTGGATTATGGATCGTTTCCGTTCCCTTTGCAGTTTAATTGGCTGTTTAAACGTTTGTTTAATTGATTGCCCAGACGGCCTTTTGTAAGATGACCTGGTCATTGATGAAGCTTTCATTGGGATTGAGATATCATTTCTGTCCATGGCCCATGTCATGAGAAGGCTGGATAATGTCCATTCCCTGGGGGGACCTGATAATCCCAATCACCTTTCCCTGGATCAGCACATCATCAAATTTATAAATCTGGGGCCTGAAGTCAGGGTTTTCCGGGCGAAGCTCAATGGAATCGGAATGGAGGAAAAATCGTTTGACAGTTGCTTCTTCGTTGTGGATAAGGGCCACTACTATTTCTTTGTTACGGGCATATTGCCGGGGCTCACAAATGGCTATATCCTGATCAAGGATACCGGCATTTGTCATGGAATGACCCTGTATCTTAAGGGCAAAAAGGTTTTGGCCCGGGTATAGCTGGTTATCTACCAGTATGCTGCCCTCCCACTCCTGCTGGGCATATATTGGAAGTCCTGCTGTGATATTTCCGATAATGGGGATAATTTTCTGGCGCTGGCCTGGGTCAAGCTCTCCGGCATTGTCAAATATGTGAATGGTCCTGCTGTATTTTCCCTGCCTGCAGATATATTTTTTTTCTTCAAGGATTGCAATGGTCTGGGCCACGGCTGCATGGCTGATATCAAGCTCTGAAGCTGCTGTTCTGAGGCTGGGGGCAATTCCATTCTCCTGGATCTCTTTTTTAAGATACGTAAATAGTCTTTCCTGTTTTTCAGTAAGTACAGGTCGCATTGTTGGCCACCTCCTTCTGTTAATTAGGTTGTAAGTGTGCCAGATTTTAAATTTAATGTCAATGTGAATGTAAAGTTTTTGTAAAGGCTGGGCCTATACAAAAAATAGAATTATAATTAATATGGTTAGACCATTATAGATTTATATTCCATTGCCTGGCCTGGTTTTTTGTTGTATGGTCATATGAATTAGGATTTTTTGTTGTTGACAAAAAAAAAATGATAGGCTACACAAAGCTACAAATAGGCTATAGAAGCGCTTCTTAAGCGGTTTATCAGGTTAAAATCATAATGGGTTGATATTCTGTATGGCACAACTAGAATTAAAAAACATCAGTGTACGGTTTGGTGGGCTCCTGGCATTATCAGATTTGAGTTTTACAATCGGCAACGGGCTTATTGTGGGGTTAATAGGGCCCAATGGCGCGGGGAAAACCACTGTTTTTAACGTTCTCACAGGGGTGTACCAGGCTTCTGAAGGGGATGTGACTTTTGACGGGGAAAGCATCCTGGGCAACAGACCCTATGTGATTTTTAAAAAAGGTATTGCCAGAACATTCCAGAACATTCGTCTTTTTTCCGCCATGACTGCCATTGAAAACGCAATGGTTGCAAGGCATTGCAGGACCAGTAAAGGGATTGTGGGCTCTATTTTCAGAACTCCTTCCCAGAAACGGGAAGAGGCCTGGATCAAAGAAAAAGCCCTGGAGGCCCTGGAATTCATGGGTGTTGGAAAATATGCAGACACCGTGGCCTCAAACCTGCCCTATGGACTCCAGCGAAGGCTTGAAATCGCAAGGGCCATTGCTTCGGAACCCAAAGTTATGCTGCTGGATGAGCCGGCTGCAGGTATGAACCCCTCTGAATCCTCAGAGTTGATGAAGGACATTTCACGCATAAAAGACCTGGGCATTGACGTGCTCCTGGTGGAGCATGACATGAAAGTGGTCATGGGCGTGTGTGATCATATTGTTTGCGTTGACCATGGTGTCAAGATTGCCGAAGGGAATTCCCAGGAAATTCAGAATAATCCAAAGGTGATTGAGGCCTATCTTGGCCAGCCAGCTAACCAATAATTTTTAGGAGGAAAAGATGAAAAAAAGAGTTATTTCAATTATGGCAATGGGCCTGATCCTGGTTCCATTTCTTTTTGGTGGAGTTTCTGCAAAAACCTTGAAAATAGGTTCCATGAGCCCTTTGACAGGTCCCTATGCATCTGATGGAACAGACATTAAAAATGGTGTTTTAACTGCCATTGAAGTCTTTGAAGAAGCAGGCGGAATGCCTGGTTATGATGCAATTGAGCTTTTCCCCCAGGACACAGCCTGTGACCCGAGACAAGCTGTTGCAGCCGCCAATAAACTTATCAACCTGGAAGTTGCCGGTGTTGTGGGTGCCTATTGTTCCTCTTCAACCATTCCCTCCTCAGAGACTTTGGATGAAGAAGATATCATCATGATCACTCCTGCTTCCACAAATGAGAAAGTTACTGACCGCGGTCTTCCCTACATGTTTAGAATGTGCGGAAGAGACGATGATCAGGCCCCTGCAGCAGCCAAATTCATGAAAGAATCTCTGGGCGCAAAAACCTTATTTATCGTTGATGATAAAACCACCTATTCCCAGGGTCTTGCAGACGGCGTTTCCAAAGCTGCCAAGGCATTGGGCATGGAAGTGGTTAACCATGAGCATGTTAACCAGGGCGACAAAGATTTTTCTGCGATTCTGACCATGGCAAAACAGGCCAACGCTGATATTTTCTATATGTCTCTCCAGGGATACTCTCCTGCAGCCATGATGACTCTCCAGGCAAAACGTCTGGGTCTGAAATCCCAGATTGTTACCCAGGATGCCGTGTTTCAGCCCAAATACATGGACGTTGCAAAGGCAGCATCAGAAGGTGTTTATCTGACCTATGGGTTTACAGACACCACCACACCTCAATACAAGGCCTTTGAAGGCAGATATGTACCAAAATACGGTGCCATTGCAGCATATGCAACCTATGCCTATGATGCAGCCACTTCCCTGCTGAACGCCATTAAATCAGCTGGTTCCACAGATTCTAAAAAGGTCAAGGCTGAATTGATGAAACAAGATTTTCAGGGCGTTGCAAAACATGTTAAATTCAGAGAAAATGGTGATTCCGGATCTTCCTACATTGCCTATAAAATTGTTGACGGCAAATTTGTTCCCTATTGGGAACCGGTCAACGGTTTGATTAAATAATCCGGTATGACCTGATTATTTAATATGGTGAAAATATGATGTGGCTGAAGCCACTGCTTCAGCCGCATCTTTTTGTCCACCCACCAATTAAAGTTAAGAAAATTAAATATAATGGAATATTTTATTCAGCAGTTGATTAACGGTTTAACCCTTGGCGGAATGTACGCATTGATTGCCCTGGGCTATACCATGGTATACGGTGTTATCCAGCTCATTAATTTTGCCCATGGTGAATTTTTTGCCGCAGGCGGATATGTGGGTGCCATTGCCCTGGCTTATTTTGCAGGGGTGGGTTATATGGACTCCCATCCTGTGATCTGTCTGACAGCCTCTTTTATGATTGCCATGGCCTATTGTGCCTACCTTGCCGTTGGAGTGGAAAAAATCGCCTATAAACCCTTGCGTAAACAGTCTAGGCTGGCTGCTCTTTTGTCTGCCCTGGGTATGTCTATTTTCCTTTCCAATGGAATGATGCTCACCCAGGGGGTGTATGACAAGGTATATCCAAGTGAGCTGTTTCAGGGAAGATTTGATTTCGGCATGGTGACTATTTCCTACCTCCAGATCATGATTGTTTCCCTGACCGCCTGTTTGCTGGTGGGTCTTAATCTGCTGGTATTCAAGACCAAAATAGGAATGGCCATGCGGGCCACGGCCCAGGACAAGACCATGTCTGCCCTGGTGGCCATCGGCTCCAACCGCATCATCTCCCTGACCTTTGCCATTGGCGCCGGCCTTGCAGCTGCAGCAGGTATCATGTACGGCCTTTATTACGGGTCAGTCAAGTATGACATGGGATTTGTTCCCGGCATCAAAGCCTTTGCCGCAGCCGTACTGGGAGGTATCGGGAACATTACCGGTGCCATGATAGGCGGTCTGATAATCGGAATGGTTGAAATATTCGGTGCAGGCTATATCTCAGGTGAGTACAAGGATGTGTTTGCATTTATCATATTGATAGGCGTTCTTTACTTTAAACCAACTGGAATTATGGGCGAGAATATCGATGATACAAGAGTTTAAAAAAGTTTGGAAACAATATACCATTGGCATGCTGTGGCTTCTGGGGCTGCTGTGGCCGATGCTGGGCATTCATGCCGACGGCACCCTGACTTTTCAGAAAACCGTGACCGTCTGGAGTTATCTATTGGCAGGAACCTTTGTCTGCCTTTTGATCTATGTTTTGAACACCAGTGGATATTTGAAATTTGTCGTAGACCCCATTTCCCGGACAACGGGAAAAATTAAATCAGCTACCTCTGCCCTGCCCAACTGGATGTGGTTTACACTGGTTCTGGTGCTTGCTTTGATCTATCCACAGCTTGCAGGCCGCTACGGCACAGACGTGGCCATTAATGTTCTGCTCTATATCTGCCTGGGTCTGGGCCTGAACGTAGTTGTGGGCCTGGCTGGCATGCTGGATCTGGGATATATTGCATTTTATGGTGTGGGTGCCTATACCTATGCCATTTTAAATGTTACCTATGGCCTGGCATTCTGGGTCTGCCTGCCCATATCAGCTTTAACCGCATGCATTGCAGGTTGTATTGTGGGATACCCAACTCTTCGCATGCGTGGGGATTACCTGGCCATTGTAACCCTGGGTTTTGGGGAGATCATCAGGATCATCCTCAATAACTGGATGACCCTTACCAATGGTCCCAATGGTATTCTCGGGGTGAAACCCATTGGTATTTACTGGCCCATATTTGAAAACGGATTTACCTTTGAGCACCTCTGGGTGAAAAAGCTTCAGCTATTTTATTATTTTGCCCTGGGCCTGGCCATAGTCGTGGCCATCGGGGTTAAGCACCTGAATTTTTCACGGGTGGGCCGTGCCTGGGAATCCATCCGGGAAGATGAGACAGCCGCAGAACTCATGGGGGTGAATACCTTTATCTATAAGCTGCTGGCCTATGCCATGGGAGCAGTGTTTGCAGGTATGGCCGGTGCATTTTTTGCAGCGCGTATGAAATTTGTCAGCCCTGAGAGTTTTACCTTTCTTGAATCTGCCATGGTTTTGTGTATGGTTGTTCTGGGCGGGATGGGATCGATACCAGGCATTATACTTGGGGTTCTTGCCCTCATTGCCCTGCCCGAGGTGTTCCGGCAGTTTGACTCCTATCGTATGCTGATTTTTGGTGCGACCATGATTATCATGATGCTTTTCAGACCTTCCGGTCTCATACCGGCCAAGCGTGTGGGAACCAGATCTGAAGAAAAGGAGGGCTAAAGAGCATGAGTGATCAGCCAATTCTTGAATTGAAAAATGTCCATTCCGGATACGGGTCCATCAAAGCCTTAAAAGGGATATCCCTTAAGGTAATGCCCGGAGAAATCGTGGCCATCATCGGTGCCAATGGTGCTGGTAAATCCACAACCCTTATGACCATCTGCGGGATTGTCCAGGCGGAAAAAGGGGAAGTTTTATATGATGGCAAACTGATCAATAAAGTGTCGCCGGAAAAGCTTCCCACCATGGGCCTGTGCCAGGTGCCTGAGGGAAGGCGGATTTTCCCCAGACTTACAGTTATGGAAAACCTCAGGCTGGGAGCCTTTTACAGGAATGATACAGATCAGATCATGAAAGATATCCAGCATTCCTATGAGCTTTTTCCCATTCTGGGAGACCGCCACAAACAGCAGGGCGGAACATTGTCCGGCGGTGAGCAGCAGATGCTGGCCATTGCAAGGGCTTTAATGACCAAACCCAAGGTTTTGTTGCTGGATGAGCCCTCCCTGGGCCTGGCCCCCATTATTATCCAGCAGATTTTTGATATAATTGCCACCATTAACAAGGAAGAAGGCACCACTATTCTCCTGGTGGAACAGAATGCCAACCTGGCACTCCAGGCAGCTTCCCGGGGCTATGTGGTTGAAACAGGAGAAATTACCCTGGAAGACAAGGCCAGTGCCCTTCTGGAAAATCCCAAGATCAGGGAAGCCTATCTGGGAGAATAGAACATTTTTTTAAAAATAAAGATATTTTATTTGTGGTCATTAAGGTCATTAAAGATATGGTATACCGGGCCGCTATAAAACTGTAATTGCGGCTGGAGACAATTTTGTCTCCAGCCGCAGCAGATTAGAAGATAGAACCAAATTTACATTTATCAAAACAGCTCATGCATTTGATGCATTTTCCTTTGTCAATCACGGCCACTTCTTTCTTTTTCCATGTAATGGCATCTGCAGGGCAGCTTTTGAAACAAAGTCCGCATTTCTTGCAAAGATCCGGATCAATCTCAAATTTTAGCAGGGCGGAACAGCGCTTGGCCGGGCATATTTTTTCATTTACATGGGCATCGAATTCATCCCTGAAATATTTTAATGCGGAAAGCACCGGATTGGCAGCGGTCTGGCCCAGGCCGCACAATGCACTTTGATGAATGATGTGGGAGAGTTCTTCAAGGTTTTTGATATCCTTTTGCTCACCTTTCCCTTCACAGATCTTTTCCAGGATCTGGAGCATTCTCAAGGTGCCTTCTCTGCAGGGCGTACATTTACCACAGGATTCGTCCTGGATAAAATCCATAAAAAATCTGGCCATATCCACCATGCAGGTTCTGTCATCCATGACGATGGCGCCCCCTGATCCCATGATGGCCCCTATTTTTGCGATTTCTTCATACCCCACCGGTGTGTCCAGTAAATGCTCAGGAACACATCCACCTGACGGGCCGCCTAACTGGACTGCTTTGAATTTTCTTTTTTTGGCAATTCCCCCGCCGATATCAAAGACCAGTGACCTAAGCGTTGTCCCCATGGGTATTTCAACCAGGCCGATATTGTTGACATCACCTGAGAGTGCAAATACTTTGGTTCCCTTGCTTTTTTCTGTTCCTACGCTGGCATACCATTCCCCACCCTTGATCATGATCTGGGGAACATTGGAGAAGGTTTCTACATTGTTTAGAATACTGGGTTTTTCCCATAACCCTTTATGGGCGGGAAAAGGCGGTCTGGGGCGCGGCATTCCTCTTTTGCCTTCAATGGACCGCATCAAAGCGGTTTCTTCACCACAGACAAAGGCCCCGGCTCCCTGGTAGATTTCCACATCAAAATCAAAACCGGTATTTAAGATGTTTTTACCCAAAAGTCCGTATTCTTTAGCTTGTTTGATGGCAATCCCCAGGCGCTTGATGGCCAGCTGGTATTCTGTCCGGCAATAAATATATCCTTTGTCTGCATTAATGGCCTTTGCAGCAATGGTCATGCCTTCCAATACACAATGGGGGTCTGCTTCGAGAATACTTCTATCCATAAACGCACCCGGATCTCCCTCATCCGCATTGCATAGCACATATTTTTTTTCTCCATCACTTTGCCTGGCAAAATCCCACTTCATCCCCGTTGGAAATCCAGCCCCACCTCTTCCCCTGAGTCCTGATGTCATCATCTGCTCAACGATATCGGTAGGTTCCATCTCCTTGAGAACTTTAACAATGGCAATATATCCGTCTCTTGCAATATATTCATCTATTTCTTCAGGATTAATTCGTCCTTTATTTCGCAAGGCCCTAGGCATTTGGTGGGCAAAAAAGGCGATATCATCCTGTACGGCAACCCTCTTTTTACTGGCAGGGTCCTTAAACAGGAGTCTGTCAACAGGGGTGTTATTGATAATCTGTTGTTCGATCAGTTCGGGGATATCTTCTGCTTTGAGTTTGATATAAAAGATGCCACCGGGTTGAACCACCAAAAGGGGACCCAGGGCACAAAAACCATTGCAGCCTGTTTCCACAATTTTTACTTTATCAGAGAGGTTTCTTTTTTTTATTTCTTCATAAAGTGCATCTTTTACCTTAATGCTTCCGGTTGCATGGCATCCGGTACCACCACAGATCATCAGACGGATGATACCGGGATGATCAATGGAGACCTTTATTTCTTCTCTTATCTTATTGAGTTCACTTACGGTGAGTTGTGACATGTCTTTTTCCTTTTTTTACTTATAATTTTCCAGAGACTTAATCACATTTTCAGCAGCAATTTCGCCATGGGTATCTTCTCCAACAACCATCACAGGGGCCAGTCCACAGGCACCCAGGCAGCGGACGCCTTCCAGTGAAAACCGTCTGTCATCCGTTGTACCGCCTTCTTTGAGATGATATTCACCATCAATCCGGTTGATGACTTCACGAATGCCTTTGACATAGCAGGCCGTTCCCGTACAGACTTTAATGGTGTGCCGTCCTTTGGGTTTAAGTGAAAAAAGGGAATAAAAAGATGCCACCCCGAATACCTCACTTTTGGGAAGGTTCATGCCATCGGCAATATAGTCTATCAATTCTTTTGGAAGGTAATTGACGATCGCCTGGCACTCTCTCAAGACAGTGATAACAGCCCCGGGAGTATTCTTGTTATTTTCGATTACAATATCTATTTCCTGCCACATATTATGATCAATATCTTCGTGATGGGGTTTTGTAAAACAAGTCATTTAGTTTTCTCCAAATAGTGTTCAGATTAAGCGTTTGTCTTGATCCGGTTCAGTTTTACTGCACAGACCTTGAGCTCTGGTATTTTGGATACAGGATCAAGCTGCTTACTGGTCAATCTGTTCGCAGCAGCCGTGGCAAAATGAAAAGGCATAAACAATGTCCCTTGTACCGCTTTTAAGGAAATCTTTGCAACGGCCTGCACCGTTCCCCTTTTAGAGGTCAATTCGACACGTTCACCATTGGTAATTTTATACTGGTCTGCATCTTCCGGGCTGAGCTCAATAAAGCATTCAGGCGCCTTGTCGTTTAACCCTTGAGTTTTCATGGTCATGGTGCCTGTATGATAATGATAGAGAACACGGCCGGTGGTTAGCAGCAGAGGATAGTTTTCGCTTATTTTTTCAGCCGAGGGAATATATTTAATTTCATGAAATACCCCTTTCCCGCAGGGGAAGGTCTCTTTATGCAGCACAGGGGTCCCAGGATGGATCAGGTCGGGGCATGGCCAGTGAAGGCTGCCGTTTTCCAGCCGTTCATAGGTGATCCCGCCATAGGATGGTGTGACCGATGCAATTTCATCCATGATTTCACGGCTGTTCTGATAGTTCATGGCATATCCCATCCGGTTTGCCAGCCTGCAGATGATCTCCCAGTCACCCAGCGCATTTCCCGGTGCATTCACCGCTTTCCTCACCCGCTGGACCCGTCTTTCCGTATTGGTGAAAGTGCCGTCTTTTTCTGCAAAACAGGTGGCTGGCAGAACCACATCCGCTAACTGGGCCGTTTCTGTCATAAAAAGATCCTGGACCACTAGAAAATCAAGCATGCTGAAACATTTTTCCACATGATTGAGGTCAGGATCGGACACAAGGGGATTCTCTCCCATGATGTATAAGGATTTAATTTGGCCTTTTTGGGCCGCCGGTATCATTTCTGTCGCTGCTAACCCGGGCTTACCTGATAAATTCTGCACATTCCAGGTTTTTTCCGTCTGGGCTCTGATCGCTGCATTAGTGACGGACCTGTAACCGGTAAATACATTGGGAAGGCCACCAAGATCACAGGCGCCCTGTACATTGTTTTGTCCTCTTAAAGGGTTTACTCCGCCGCCTTCAATGCCCAGGTTTCCGCACAGCATGGCAAGGTTTGCAAGGGCCTTGACATTGTCTGTCCCCGAGGTGTGCTGGGTAATTCCCATGCAATATAAAATACTACCAGGCTCAGCATTCCCATAAAGATTTGCTGTTTCAATGAGGTCATCTTTTTTTATTCCAGTGATGGATTCAACATACTCAGGTGTATATTTTTCAATGGATTTTTCAAGTTTGTCAAAATGGACAGTTCTATTTTCTATAAAGGATGAATCAAATAATTTTTCTTTTATAATCACGTGGATCAGCCCGTTTATCCATGCCACATTGGTTCCTGGCCGGGGGCTGAGCCATTTTTGAGCAAATTGTGTCAATTTTATCCGTCTGGGGTCAACGACTATCAGCTTGGCATCTTTGAATTTAACAGCTCGTTTGATAAAAGTAGAAATCACCGGGTGATTTTCCGTTGTGTTTGATCCCACAACAAGAATGACCTTTGCTTTTTCGATGTCAGCAATGGTGTTTGTCATAGCACCGCTTCCAAAAGAGGCAGCCAGACCGGCTACCGTGGAAGAATGTCACAGCCGGGCGCAATGATCAATATTGTTCGTTTTTAAGACCGCCCGTGTAAATTTTTGTGAAATATAATTGTCCTCATTGGTCATTCTTGCAGATGTCAGAACACCTAAGCTGTCAGGGCCGTGTTCTTTTTGAATGTGAGTGAATTTTTGCGCCACAAGATCCAGGGCCTCATCCCAGGATGCTTCTTTGAAGATCCCATTTTCCTTGATTAAAGGGGTTGTCAAACGTTCTTTTGAAGCGATAAAATCATATCCGAAACGTCCTTTTACACATAGGCTGCCATGATTGGGTGCCGCATCAACCCCGGATATCTGTTGCACCATATTGTCTTTTATGTGCAGGTTCATCTGGCATCCCACACCACAATAACTACAGGTAGTTCTTACTTTTTCAACTTCTCCGTATCTGGGTTTATCCAGTGCATCTTTGGGATAAAGGGCACCCACAGGACAGGCCTGGACACATTCTCCGCAGAATACACAATCAGAATCTTTTAACGGCCGGTCTCCTGCGGTGACCACTTTGGCGGCAGCTCCTCTATAACCCAAATCGATGGCATTATTGACCTGGATATCATTGCAGGCTTGTACACATCTACCGCATAAGATACATTTTGAAAAATCCCGGATGATAAACGGGTTCACATTTTCCAGCGGGTACCGTGCTTTGGATTCTTCAAATTGAGTATTGGCGACTTTATACCTATAAGCCAGCTGCTGGAGAACACAGTCTCCGGTGGCCGGGCAAAGGAGACAATCATGATGTCCTGACGACAATAATAAAGAGATCGTTGATTTTCGGGACCGGACAACTTCTTTGGATTCTGTCTGGATGTCCATTCCATCGGCAGCAGGAGCAGCACAGGATGCGACCAGAGAGCGGGCGCCTTTCACCTCCACCATACAAATTCTGCAGGCACCGGTTGGCGTTGTCCCTTTTAAATGGCACAAGGTCGGAATAAAAATGCCATGTCTCTGTGCAACATCCAGAATCGTATCGCCCGGGCGAAAAGGAAATGGATTTCCATTAATCATAATTGTTTTTTCATTTTTCATAGTAATTCCTAAACAATGGTCCATTGTGTTTGATGTTTTAAGCTGTTTTTAACAATAGCGGTGCCTTGATCATATAATTTCAAGCCCAATAAAATGATTTTGACCCAGCAGCAAAGAGTTTGTTTACCATAATTTTTTAAAAGCTTCAAATAAGCTGTGGTTTTTCAGCGGTGACCTAGCAAGCTCCAAGAATTAAGGCCGCTTGAAACCCACCTGTAGTGGAGGGGAAAATATTGGAAATCAATACCTGGGCACCTTCACTGTTGCCCGGGAGGGCAAAGAACTGGATGCCATTTCAAAAACGCTTCATCAAGTCAGGGATCGAAAAATGATCAATGGACTCACAACAGCTTACAAAGGAGTAAATTCAAATTTCTGGCCGCCAATGGCAGCTTCATACATCAAGCCACCCTTGGTATGGACAAAGACGGCCATGCCTTTTGTGTAATTAATGTCCGCCTGGACACCTGTGGCAGGCCCAGCGCTGGCTCCTGCAGTTGCCCCCTGACTGCCTGCTGCTGCTTGGGCGCCTGCGGTTACGGCAACGGCAGACGCAGTTGCATCAAATTCAAAACTCCCCCTGGTGAATTCATCATAGGCCCTCTGGTCCTGGAGAAAAATAATCTCGGAAAAGGCCTGACCCCCCAGTTGAAAACCGATACTGATCTTGGATAAAGTGATTTTGCCGGTTAGTTTCTTCTGTTTATAGACCTGGCCCTTTCCATATGCACCTCCCAACACAAGGCCGCCTTTCCCTACAGTGGGAAATACAGCATATCCAAAGCTGTTATCAAAAAATGGCTGAACAGCCTCAGAGTTTTTAAATATGGAAATGGTCTGGGAATATTCATCGGCAAATGCCTGGGACATGAAGCTGGTTACCAGTAACAATACCATGACCGGAACAATTGATTTTATAGCTTTCATTTTTATAAATCCTTTTTGTTTTCTTGGAGAGGAACCAGCAAACAGGTTTTATCTGCCTGCCTGTCTGGGATTTTCCTATAATCAGGCCACAACTTTCCGGGCAAACTCCAGGGCCTGGTCCTGGATTTTTTCATCCATATCCCCGGGGCTGGTGCAATTGCCAACGAATAATTCGCCGGCATTGACTGCCTTGTGGGGGTTCTGAATGCGGCTGAATGCTGTGAATGCTGCTTCTGCATTGTTTTCCCAGGGGCCGGCACCTGTTACCAGAAGGGCCTGGCGCTGTCCCTCCACCAGGGATGCATGCCCAGGCTGATGGTAATTGGTGTAAATGCTGTAGGTCCGGTCAATAACAGCCTTGAGCTGGGCCGTAACCCCCCAGAAATAGAGGGGAGAGGCAAATACCACTGCCTGGGCCTGCACCATTTTT
Organism: Desulfobacteraceae bacterium; assembly: GCA_029939535.1. Lineage (GTDB taxonomy): Bacteria > Desulfobacterota > Desulfobacteria > Desulfobacterales > Desulfobacteraceae > NBML01. The sequence goes on from JAOZST010000057.1 coordinate 17,960, forward strand.
TCAAGAATATTCGGGATGTCATCCTTTTGAATACAACCGATTTCATCAGGTTTTTCTTTGCATTTGGCACACCCCAGGCAGCCCTTTAGCTTTTTAGAAGCCAGGTAAATGGATTCCACTTCATGACCCAGGGTAGAAAATTCTTCTTCTACCCAGCCCAGTACCTTTGCTGTATTTCCCTTTTTTCTGGCACTTCCTTGTAATAAAATAATTTTCATTGTAACCTCCTGTTAATTTTTATATCAGATCTTTGTATCATTATAATGATTCTATTGGGAAATAAGAATTTGTCAAATAAATTGTTGTTTGCACCTATATTTTTCCTTTGAAATTATCAGGAATCAAAAGGTAAGAAGAGAAAGGATTAGACATGCTTCGGATTTTCAGCGATGAGATATTAAATCCTAAAAATTTTGTGGTCACTCTGGAATTGGTGCCAGGACGGGAATCAGGAGGCAGGAGTGTTGATACTCTAAAGGGTATTGCCCGGGATGCCTTTGCAGATGGCAGGATTTCAGCAGTTTCCATTACGGACAATCCAGGGGGGAATCCTTCCCTGAGTCCTGATGTCCTGGGCTATGAGATTTTTAAATGCGGATTGGATGTAATTATCCATTTTGCCTGCAGAGATCTGAACCGGGTGGGTATGGAAAGCCGGGCCCTTCAACTGGCCAGTATGGGGATGAAGAATATTCTGGCCCTTACCGGGGATTATTCAGGAAAAGGATTTGGGGGTCAGGGGAAACCAGTTTTTGATTTTGATTCCGTAATTTTGACTACCATGTTCAAGTCCCTTAACCAGAAGCTTTTAAAGTCAGGAGACCCTGATGGTTTTTTTAGTGGATGTGCTGTGTCCCCTTTTAAAACCACAGAAGCTGAAACCCATGCCCAGTACGGAAAATTGGATAAAAAACTTGGTGCAGGTGCCTCCTTTGTGGTGACTCAACTGGGATATGATGTGGAAAAATTCAGGGAATTGATAAGTGTTTTGTTTCAAAAGGGAATGAAACCACCGGTGATGGGTTCTGTTTATCTGTTAAGCCCCAGGTCAGCCAGGGCAATGAACCGGGGACGGGTCCCAGGGGCCTATGTGCCTGATGCGCTTTTTAAACAGGTGATCAAAGAGTGGGGCATAATACGCTCTGGATTAAAAATCGCCATTGATAGAGCTGCCAGGCTTGGGGTAATTTTAAAGGGGCTTGGCTACAGAGGAATCCACATCGGAGGCATACACAAGAGTTTTAAAACTGTTGAAGCAATCCTTGACCGAATGGATGAGATTGAGGATTCCTGGGAAGATTTTCTGGATGAGTTCAACCTGGGCAGGACCAAAAGCTGTTATTATCTTTTCAATTCCCCTGTTTCAGAAAAAAAATTGCCTGTACCTGCAATGATAAAAGAAAAAATTACAGAACATTATCCCCATGCAGTATTGAGAACCGCCCATAATTTATTTTTTGATAAAAAAGCAGGATTTGCGCCATTTTATCGTAAATTGGCAGATATGCTGGAGAAAAATAACAAGGCCTGGCTACTGAAACTGATACTTGAAGATCCATTGAAAAAAACAATGCTATCCTGTCAGAGTTGCGGGGATTGTGCCATTCAGCATCTTGCCTTTCAATGCCCGGAGTCAGGCTGTCCTAAACATACCCGCAACGGTGCCTGTGGTGGAAGCCGGGATGGCTGGTGTGAGGTAAATCCTGATAGAAAATGTGTCTGGGTTCGGGCCTATACCCGGTTGAAACATTGTGGCTTAGCCCTTACCCTGGGTCGGGATTTTGTCCCCCCGCGAATGTGGGAGTTGAACAAGACTTCTTCCTGGATTAATTTCCATCTGGAAAAAGATCATCAAAAGGAAAACTCCCAGGCTTTTCAGGTTAAAACAATTCCCCCTGTTTAAAACCATTTTTTGATGTTTTGGCTTTTTCCATGGTTTTTATCAGTTTGCCTGCCTCCTTGTCTTGGAGGAGCCGGGACCAGTCCCTGCAGAACTCTTTCTGGGGAAGTTTGTCATAGCTTACTTTATATGTATGGTCTGGAGACTGGGTAACTTTCAGAGGCAGGTTAAATAAAAGTACTTTTTCCTGGGCTGTTATAACGGGAAATCCATAATGGGAATTTTTATGTTTCAGGGGGCCTTTGGCCTCCATACGTTCCAGAACAAAGTTGATGTGCCGGACAAGCCGTTTCTGAATTACCTGGTGGGCTGAATCCACTACAGTTTTTGTCATGGCTGAGATGACAGGTCCAAGGCTTGGGTCCATTTCATACCCCACGGAGTTTCTGCCCATTGCCAT
>JAOZST010000058.1:0-2659 GCA_029939535.1 Desulfobacteraceae bacterium
CTTCTGGGAATTAAATGAATATGGGTGTGAAAGATTGTCTGGCCGGCTGTTTCACCGCAGTTTACCCCTATATTAAAGCCCGTAACCAAGGGATCATTTTCCATTATCTTCTTTCGTAATCTTGTAATCAATGTATGGGCATCCCTTCGTTCTTCAGCTGTAAGGTCAAAATAGGTTTCACAATGGCGCCGGGGAATGATGAGCACATGGCCCTCACTCACAGGGGATGTGTCTGGTATTGCATATACGCTGCCTTGTTCGCCTGCCAAATTTGATGGGTTTATCTTACAAAAAAGACAGCATGTAAGGGTTGGATTTGAATTCATGGATCGTATTTTCCTTTTGAAATCTTATGAATACATAACACAAGTCTTTTTTTATGCATAGGCAAACTTATTGCAGATAGGGATTTGGGTTTGAATTTCAGAACATAGGAGAAGCTCTGGGAAATATTTTGAAAAAACAATAAATTTAATAAAAAACAACGAAAATCACCCCCTTGGGGTCTTTAAATTTTCATGAATTTGGTATACAATTTGTATTTTATTTGTATTATTTGAAAACTAAAGATTAATCAACAACAACCAGGAGGAAAATAAACATGAAATTCGGATCCGTTGATGAAGTACTAAGCTTTGCCATTGACAGAGAAAAAGAGGCAGTTGAATTTTATGCATCTTTAGCCAAAGAGGCAACCCGCACTTCACTTAAGGAAACTTTTGTAAAGTTTTCAAAGGAAGAAGAAAAACATGTTGCTCTTTTATCTGATATTTCCGGCAATAAGGAAAAAATTGATTCCTATGAATTCAAGGAAATAACTGATCTTAAAATTAGCGATTACATGGTAAAAAAAGACTATGAAGAAGGCATGCCCATGCCTGAAATTTTGAAAATTGCCATGAAAAAAGAGGAAATAGCAGTTAAACTCTATACAGATCTTGGCGGGCAGTCAGATAATGCAGATGCAAAAAAAGTATTTAATATTCTTGTCCAGGAAGAAGGTAAACATAAATTTGTCCTTGAATCAATGTATGACGATTATCTTGCCGACCAGGATAATTAATCATTCAAAAAATCTGGCAATTAATCGGTAAATTAATTTTACGATTACTACGAATAAATAATCTTTGATTGTTTGTTTTCATAAACAAGGGAATTGATTGTTTTTTCAATTCCCCGTTTTTTTAGGGTCTGCGCCTTCTTTTCTTGAACGGGATAAAACCCTGCTGAACCCAGAAGCGGTTTTTTAAAATCAAAAAAGGGGAAAACCATGGATCTTACATCTCTTTTCAAACCTTCCAGTATGGCTGTCATTGGCGTTTCTACTACCCATGACAACCACCCGGCCAATGTGATTTATACAAAAAATCACCTGAGACACCCGGTCCGGACCTATGCTGTCAATCCAAAAGGAGGGCAGCTCAACAGAGAACCTTTATATCAGACAATGGGTGATATTGACGATGATGTGGACATGGCTGTCATTGCAGTGCGAGCTGAATTTGTTCCCCGGGTGATTGAGCAATGTATTCACAAAGGTGTAAAAGGAGCAGTTATTATTTCAGGAGGATTTTCCGAATCTGGAAATCATGATTTACAGCAACGGGTGGTTGATATTGCCAGAGAAGCTGATTTTCCTTTTGTGGGTCCCAATTGCCTGGGCATATATGCACCGGATATTGTGGACACTTTTTTTCTTCCTGGAGAACGGATTATCCGGCCCAAAAAAGGCAATATAGGGTTTGTCTCCCAGAGCGGAGGGGTTCTGGTTGATCAGATGGTCAAATTTTCAGGCCAGGGCATTGGTGTTTCTCTTGCAGTGAGCATAGGCAACAAGGCATTTCTCAGGGAAACGGATATGATTGACTGGTTTGAAAAAGATCTTCAAACCCGGGTTATTGCCTTCTATATTGAAGGGTTTGAAGCCAGGGAAGGCCGGGAATTTATAAAACAGGCTGAAGTCTGTTCTAAACCCATAATTGTATTAAAGGCTGGCAAGAGCATGAAAGGCATTGAAGCGGTTTCCAGCCATACAGCGTCCCTGGCCGGAGACTATAGAACTTTTTCCGAGGTCATGAAACAGCATTGTGTTGCCGAGGCTGAAAATGAATATGAACTGACCTCTTTTTGTGAATCCTTAAGCTGCTATCCCAAGGGTATCCATGGAAATGTGGGCATTGTTTCCCTGAGCGGTGGTCATGGGGTTATGGCTGCCGATGCCTGTAGCGCCCAGGGAATGAATATCCCCGGTATTTCTCCTGAAACCGTAAAAAATATCCGGGGAAAGCTTTCTTCGGAAATCATGGAGATTGCAACTTTGAGCAATCCATTGGATCTTACCGGCTCCTGTGTGGACTGCGATATCATGACATCTGTGCGATATCTGGCCAGGGATGAAAATATTGATTGCATACTTGCATTGCTTCTGCCCTATTCACCGGGCATCTCTGCGGATATCGGGGCAAGTCTGAGCCAGGTGGCCAGGAATGAGGGCAAGCCCATGATTGCCTATGTGCCCAATGAAGATAAATATAAAATAATCATCGAAGGGTTTGAATTAAACAATATCCCAGTGGCATCTTCCGTGGAAGGTGCCGTGCTTATGGCAAAGGCATTAAATAGGTGCAGACCATGTTAAGCGAATCAGAGTTAAGAAAAT
>JAOZST010000058.1:2759-20250 GCA_029939535.1 Desulfobacteraceae bacterium
GGCAAAGGCATTAAATAGGTGCAGACCATGTTAAGCGAATCAGAGTTAAGAAAATTAGAGTTAAGAAAATCTAAAACAGGCAGATTAAAAATAAATAAACCTGTTTTAAAAAAATCACAGAGAAAAATTATTGAAAATTCAAGGCCATTGGGCAGGGTGCTGGAGCCTGATGCCAAAAAAATATTATCAGACCAGGGTTTTGATATTCCCGGCTTTGTTCTGACCGATTCCCTGGAAACTGCCCGGAATTTTTTAAATAAATCAGCCGGGCCTGTGGTGGCCAAGGCCGTGTCAAAAAAGATCCTTCATAAAACTGAATTTCAGGCTGTTGTCACGGGTATAATGGAGGCAAAAACCCTTGAAAAACAGATGGAAAGACTTAAAATCCTTGATGGCTGTGAAAATATACTGGTGGAGGAGATGGTCTCAGGCCTTGAAATCATAATCGGTGCAAAAAATGATTTCCAGTTTGGGCCTGTGGTTGTTCTGGGTATTGGCGGGACATTGGTTGAACTCTATAATGATACAGCCATCCGCATGGCTCCCTTGAAATTTGCAGATGTTTATTCCATGGTAGATTCCCTTAAAGCCGGACAGGTATTTACTGGTTACCGGGGTAAATCAGGGGTTAACATGGAAGTGCTGGCAGATCTTATTGTAAAATTTTCTCATTTTATCATGGACCTGGAATCGGATTTTGAATCCATTGACCTGAATCCTGTCATCTGTACCCAGGACAAATGTGTTATTGCCGATGCCAGGATTATGCTCAAAAAGCAGGAATTATAATTTGACTTTTATCCATTATTTTATTTTTTAAAGAATCTGAATATTATTATTTATGAATAGACAAAAAAAAGAGATCAAACTCATTTCCTGGAATGTAAATGGCCTGCGGGCTGTATTGAAAAAAGAGTTTTTCGCCTCCGTTAAAACCATGGACCCGGATATTCTGATGCTCCAGGAAACCAAGCTTCAGGAAGACCAGCGCACCCGGGAAATGATTGATTTCCCCCCCTTTGAATCATTCTGGGCCTACTCAACAGTGAAAAAAGGGTATAGCGGGACAATGGCCTATTCAAGGCTGAAACCTGAAAAAGTGATCATTGATTTTAAAAATCCAAGGTTTGACAAAGAAGGCAGGGTAATCCAGATGGATTTTAAGGCTTTTACCCTGTTCAATATCTATTTTCCCAATGGGCAGATGAGTGAGGAAAGGCTCCAGTATAAACTGGATTTTTACGACTGGTTTTTAGATTATGCCCAGGGATTACGGGACCAGGAAAAGAGCCTTATAATTACAGGCGACTTTAATACGGCCCACAACGATATTGACCTGAAAAATCCCAAACCCAATTCAAAACGGTCAGGGTTTCTGCGCATTGAAAGGGATGTTCTGGACAGGATGCTTGGGATGGGATATGTGGATACTTTTCGTTATCTCCATCCTGAAACCATAAAATATTCCTGGTGGTCCTATCGGTTTAATGCCAGGAAAAATAATGCAGGATGGCGCATTGACTATTTTTTCGTGACCCGGGATCTTATGGATAAAGGCATGATAAAACAGGCCCTTATCCATAATGATATTTTTGGATCGGATCATTGTCCCATAGAACTGGTTATTGAGGTCCCCCAGACATAGGTATCTCCGGTATGAATATATTTACATACGGAACACTGCCATTTTTTCATATTAATTTTTCTTAATTTAAAATTTAGCGCTCAGCAATATCAGTATAGGCACATTCATCAGGTCCGCAATAATCACCCACATAGGTGGCTCCAGGCCTGTAAAGGGATGGTTTTGGTGCTGCCATGGCAAATTGTTCCTCAATGACATGGGCAGTCCATCCACTGACCCTGGACAGGGCAAATAATGGGGAAAACAGGTCTATAGCAATTCCCATGGAATAAAAAAGGGAGGCTGAATAAAAATCCACATTACAAAAAATTTCCCTTTGCTTCAGGTTTTTAAAAGCAGCCTTTCCCTGCATTTCCAATTCCATGGACAGCTCGTACCATAGTGTATTTCCGGACAACTCTCCCATTCGTCTGCTCATGGGTGCCAGGATAATGGCCCTTGGGTCATCGGTCTGATAGACAGCATGACCAAGTCCCATTATAAGGCCGCCTGAATCAAGAATGGTTTTAATATAATTATCAATTTTATCACTGGAACCTATCTCTTTCAGCATTTTCATTACCCTTACATTGGCACCGCCGTGGAGGGCGCCTGAAAGGGAACCAATGGCTGCTGATATGGCAGCATAAATATGGGCTTTTGTGGAAGCCACCTGTCTTGCTGTAAATGTGGAAGCATTAAAAGAGTGCTCTGCATGGAGGACCAGGCTTGTATCAAAAAAATGGACAACCTCCTCATTTGATTCTCTACCATTCAGCATATATAGAAAATTTGCTGCGTGGTTCAGGTTATTATCAGGGGCAACCGGTTCTTTCCCGTTGCGGATACGATCCCAGGCAGCAATAATAGTGGCAATCCCGGCAATGAGGTTTTCTGCACTGTACAGAGTGTTTTCCATTCCTGGTTTCCCCACATTGACATCGGTTTGTATGAGCATGGGAGTTGCCATCTGCAGGACATCCATGGGGTCCATGTCTTGGGGTAAAAGTTTTAAAAAAGAGAGCAGGTTATCAGGAATCCGGCGTTTGCTTTTCAGGCTCAGATCAAAATTTTCCAATTCCTTTTTTAAAGGCAGCCTTTCATAGAGAAGAAGGAAACAAGTCTCTTCAAAAGTTGTCTTTTCAGCAAGGTCTTCTATTAAATAACCCCTGTAAATGAGTTTGCCTTGCTTACCCTGGACATCACAAATTTTGGAACTTGCAACCTCAATACCCCTGAGGCCAGTATTTAAGACAGGAGTGCATTCGTTCATGATTATCTCCTTAAAAATTTAAAATATTTTTTCAGGGGGCCTTCTTTCCGGAACATAATGGGATTCCATTTCATTTTTATTCATGGCGGCTGATACATACAGACCGCAATAGCAGGCCCCGAATTCTTTTAAATCCTCTTCCCTGTACTCACATGGGCAGAGAATATCCTTGTCTTTCTCCTTGTCCCCGCAGGCCAGACGACATGGACAGGCCATATACCCGTATCGGTCTTTATTTAATAAAAGAGATTCTAAAAGTTCAAATACCAGATCCTTGTCCTTATTAAAATAAATATCCCTGGCTTCCTGGGATTTTTTCAAGGCTTCATACAGCTGTTCAACTTTCATTTTTAATCCCCAATGCATTTTTTATTTGTTTTTCCTTGTAACCAACAATAACAATTTCATTGATTTTTATGGTGGGAAAGGAACATCTGGGATTCAACTCTTTGATGTCCGCCAGAATAGCTTTTCTTTCCTCTCCCTCAAGATCATCCACTTCTATATAATCATATTCAACATTACATTTGAAAAAGAGTTTTTTGGTTGATTTGCAATGGCTGCATGTGCTCAATGCATAAAGTGTAGGTTTTTCCGTTGCCATTATTACCTCCTCAATTTAACTATTCTTTTGAAATTTATTTTGTTAATCTGTATATTCAATTTGAATGACCATTTTCATATTCCATTTCCATTTGATTTGCATATTCCATGCCCTTCAGGCAAGTTTACACTCGTGCTTTGGGATTTTCCAGGATTTTTTTAAAAAATTAAAAATGGTCTGATTTTTGCTTTTGTTTTATTTAAAAAAAGTGTTAGTGTTCCTGGTTGATAACCCTTGTTTAAATTTAAAGGAGAAAATGAATGAGCCCCTGGTATTGTTCTGTCTGCCATTCTGAGTTTACAACAAAAGAAAAGCCTGTGGTTTGCGGTATCTGTCAATCTGATGTTCGCATGATCATGGATACATCATTAAAGCCAAAGAATCTGGAAGAGGTCAGGGATGCTGCCAGAAAAAAAATGAAAGGCATATGTGCGGTCTATCCATCCTGTGATGGGAATCTGGATAAAATCTGCCAGCGGGAAAGCTATGGAAAACCCATTGGTCTGGGTGGAGCTGGCAAAGGGTTGTCCTTTAAAACAAATGCCTTGGCCCTTGACGATATCAAGTTTAATATGTCTGTGGTGGGGGAACATTTTATACCAGATACCCATTGTTCCTTTCTGGGTCTTGATCTTGAGTTTCCAGTTCTGGCATCCTCCACCGCAGGTGCCCAGAAATATAATGATGCCATTGATGAGACCACATTCTGTAAGTCAGTGCTTCTAGGTTCCAAAGAGGCCGGTACCATTGGAATGCGTGGAGATACCTGGTTTTATACTATGGAAAATCATCCTTCTCTCCAGGCCATGGAAGCCCTTGATGGATATGGTATTCCAATTTTCAAGCCCAGGGCCCAGGATGTACTAAAACAATTTATAGAAAAAGCTGAATCCCATGGGTGCAGGGCTGTGGGAGTTGACCTTGACGGTGCCGGCTCTACCATAATGGCTCGCCATAACCAGCCGGTATTTAAAAAATCAATGGCAGATATTAAGGAACTGGTGGAGTTTTCATCCCTGCCATTTATTGCCAAGGGGATCATGAGGCCTGATGAGGCCCAGCAATGTGTGGATGCAGGTGTCTCTGTCATTGCTGTTTCCAATCACGGGGGAAGAGTCCTTGATTCCACACCGGGAACTGCCCAGGTCCTGCCCCTGATTCGGAATCAGGTTGGAGATTCTATTACCATAACAGTGGATGGTGGAGTTAGAACCGGGTATGATGTATTAAAAATGCTTGCCCTTGGGGCTGATGCAGTACTCCTGGGACGGGATATCATCCGTGCAGCAGTGGGGGGTGGAACCCTGGGGGTCAGGCTTCATCTGGAACATATAAAACAGACCTTGAAAAAAGCCATGTTCATGACCGGGACAGAGAATATTAAAATGGCCAATTCAAATATTTTATTTTAAGGATTACACTGCAGGTAAAATTCGTATCCAGGAAAGGTTTAACGCAAATTAATAAGGGGGAAAAATGGGAAAAGTTTTAATTGTTTATGCAACAAGATCTGAGGAAACAGCGGGAATAGCTAATCTTATTGGAGAGGGTGTGCGAATTTCAGGACACGAGGCAGAAGTAAAGAAAATAAACAATATTAAAAATGAAGAAGATTTAAAGGGATATGATGCCTATGTATTTGGATCTGCAACCTACCATGGTGAAATGATCACCTCCATGAAGCAGTTGCTGTTTATTGGGGAGAGAGCTGAATTAAAAGAAAAACCAGGTGGTGCATTCGGCGCCTATGGCTGGAGTGGAGAAGCTGCGGGCAGGATTTTCGATACCATGGACAATATCTATGGAATGAAAATGGTCCAGGGAGGCCCTTTGATGCTGAAAGCAAGCTGGGTGGAAGGCGGAATAAAGGCTGCCCAGGAATATGGAAAAAATATTGCAGCAATGATCTAGGGGATTATTATGTTTGACTCTGTTATCCTGGCCTGTGCTTCATGCAAGGCCAAAAACCGCATTCCCATTTCCAGGATCAAGGATGGGGCAAAATGCGGAAAATGCGGGGCAGTACTACCCATGGAAGATCTGGGAAAGGTTTTTTCCATTAGCGATGCCACCTTTGAACGTGAAGTCATGGGGTCTGGACTTCCTGTCCTGGTGGACTGCTGGGCGCCCTGGTGCGGGCCCTGCCGGGCCATGGCCCCTGTGCTGGATGACCTGGCCAGAAAATATCAGGCACAGGTTAAAATAGTAAAGCTTAATGTGGATGAAAATCCAGTGACAGGATCAAGGTTTTCCATTTCAAGTATACCCACCATGCTCCTTGTAAAGAACGGTCAGGTAAGGGATACCCTGGTGGGAGCTTTGCCCAGAGAACAAATGGAAGCGGCCATTGAGCGAATTATATGAAATAGAAAATCCAGGTTTTATTCAATGGCTGAAAGATAATTAATTGTTTACAAACATGAAAAAACATAATATCGGTATGTATGATCGGTATTCTCCATTTCTGGGTTTTCTTGAACAAGAATTCATGGATGCCAGTGACAGGCTGCCCCTAAAATTTTCCCATGGGGATTTTCATCCCTTGAATGTGATCTGGGACCATCATCGTATCAAGGCTGTGATCGACTGGGAATTTTTAGGTTTTAAACCGGATATATATGATTTGGCCAACCTTGTGGGCTGCGCTGGAATTGAAAATCCCGAAGGGTTTGGCATGCCCATGGTTATAACCTTTTTACGTGAAATCCGGGCTGCAAAAATTATCAGTTCTCAAGGATGGCAATATTTCCCAGAGTATATCCTTGCATTACGATTTGCCTGGCTGTCTGAGTGGCTCAGGAAAAAGGACCAGGAAATGCTGGAAATGGAAGCCGCATTTATGGATATTCTTATAAAAAACATAAAAGACCTTAGATATATCTGGGAAATTGGATAGGATTGGCTGCCTTGGACCTTTTTAACAGTGATATATGTTTATAGTATTTTATGGGGACATATTTGTATCAGACTTACTGAGTCATTGATACGATTTACTGAGACATGTCTGTGTCTTAAACCGCGATATTTTAAAAAAAATATCGAAAAGATTTGGAAATCAATGGATTTTTTATTTTTACGAAATAATTATACCCTGGTATGATGCTTGCTCTAATACATCCCAAGAAGAAGACTTCTAATCCAGGAGGGATACAAATGTCTGAATTTAGAGCAGGTGAAAAGTTTCACTTAAAGCTAAAGACAAAACAGAGCCAGGGTATGTCTGGAAATTTTTACGGGGCTTTGAAATCCAAAAATGAGATATATTACCAAATGGCATCTCTTTTCAAAGAGGTGACTAAAAATGAAAAACAATTTGCATCTCAATGGATGAATTTTATTCTTAAATCAGATTCTTCAAATATCCCTGGTAAATTTTTTATAAATAATTTATAAAATTAGTGATCCCAGTATCAACAATTTCTCCGGGTAATATAAAATTTAATCAATAAACTAAAAAAAGGAGCGAATCAAATGGCAGACAAAATGGGTATTTACAAATGTGGTAAATGTGGGAATATCGTACAGGTACTTCATGGTGAAAAACCTCCGGTAATGTGCTGCGGCGATCCAATGGATAAACTTGTTGAAAATACAGTTGATGCAGCCAAGGAAAAACATGTGCCTGTGATTGAGAAAGTGGATGGAGGCTATCTTGTAAAAGTGGGCAGTGTTGCCCATCCCATGGGTGAGGATCACTGGATCGAATGGATTGAACTTGTAAGCTGTGAAGGGAGCTATGTTCAACGCGTGATGCTGACCCCGGATAGTGTTCCTGAAGCCACATTTAAAACAGACACTGACGACGTTTATGCCTTGGCCTATTGCAATCTCCACGGTCTTTGGAAATCCTGATTCTTTCAGCTGTTAAAAATATTATAAAAGCCCACAAGTTCTCAAAAGAAATTGTGGGCTTTTATATTCACTATATTGAATCTGGTTTATTCTAATCCAACAAGCTTTGCAGCCAGCATTTTAATATGGCTCATCTCTTCCTTGATAATATCGTCAATTTTTGAGCTGCCCATTTTTTCAGATACCAGTTCCTTCATTCCAAGATAAAAGGCTATGGAGTCTTTTTCTGCTGTAATGGCAGAGGCAAGAATGCCCTTAATACTGGTTTCAGGCTGTTGTTTTTCAAAGAACACCCTGGTGTCGGCAAGGGCCTTTAAGTAAAGGGCATTTTCATCATTTGGGTCAAAGGTCGCTGTCAGGGTGTTTTCAGATGTAAGATCCTTTTGCATTTCAGCAAAGGTTTGCTCATGACTGTCTTCCATGTCTGCAAGCCCAAGAAGAAATTGCTTGTGCCTATCCTCATCCACTCGGTTTGCTGATTCCCTGTAAAATTCAGCACCGTTTATTTCAATCTGTTTTGCCATTTCAAATATATCGTTTGCATTGAACTCGCTGGCCATTTTGTCCTCCAAATTTTATAAACCCATTTTATAAACCATAGGATATCTTTAGGATACTTTTTCTTTGAGTGTCTCTGCCAGCTTTACACCAAGATCAAAGCATTTTTGCAGATCAGCTTCATCTGGTACATATTGAACTTTAACACCAGGATCAATAATATCCATTTTCATCTCTTCAAACTCTTTGTTCAATATCTTAACAGCCTCACCGCTCCAACCATAGGATCCAAAGGCAGTTGCAATTTTATTCTGGGGTCGAAGACCCTTTATATAGGTCATGACATCTGCAATCACAGGAAAAATGCTATTGTTCAGGGTGGGGGACCCCACGGCAATTGCTCCTGCATCAAGCAATTCAGTGATAATGTCACTTCTATGCCACTTCCGGGTATTCATCAGCCTTACATTAACATCCTGGGATTCGATTCCACTGGTAATGGCTCTGGCCATTTTGGTGGTGCTGTCCCACATGGAATCAAAAATTACTACCGCTTTTTTTGTTGGTGCCTGTTTGGACCACACATCATAGGCTTTAATGATTTTAGACGGATTGCTGCGCCATAATATACCATGGTCCGGGCAGATCAGGTTGATTTTCAAGTTCATCTTTGCCACGTCTTTTAGCAAAGCCTGGACCCTTGGAGAAAAATGCAGCAGGATGTTGGCATAATATTTTCTCGCATGGGGCATGATCTCATCCCCGATTTCGTCATCAAAAAACATGTCACCGCAATAATGCTGGCCAAAGGCATCACTTGAAAAGAGAATGGCCTCCTTTGCAAGGTAGGTAAACATGCTGTCAGGCCAGTGGAGCATTTTTGTATCTAGAAAGGAAAAAGTCCTATCTCCCAGTTTAAGTTCATCCCCTGTACCCACCACCTTAAAATTAAATTCACGATTAAAATGATTTTTCAGGGTTTGGGCCCCCATTTTTGAACAATATATGGGTTTGTCTTTTCCAATTTTATGCATTATTTTTGGAATTGACCCGGAATGGTCCATTTCAGAATGGTTGCTGATGACGACATCAATTAGCTTTGGATCAATTATTCTGCTGATATTATCCAGCAGTTCATCGCCAAAGCTGGCTTTGACCGTGTCAATGAGAATATTTTTTTCACCCAACACTAAAAATGCATTATAGGTGGTACCCTCATAGGTGGAATATCCGTGAAAATCACGGATATCCCAGTCTCTGCAGCCGACAGAATATATCCCATCTGCTATTTCAATGGGTTTATACATGCATCTACCTCTCTAAATTTAGTCATTTATTGTCCTCCAAAAAAATAAGAATTAATAAATTATCTTATACAGATTTATTTCACTGCTAACCTAATTGTTGCAAGTAACAGTTGCAATAAATAATTTAATCTGCAAGTAACATGCCTTACAATTAGGTGTATAAGAAGTATGATAAAAAGGTATCAACTTGATTGGTATTATTATAATATACGATTTGTAAAATCAATATATCATTTGGAAGCAGTGAAGATAGCTGCAAATATGCAAAATAGATATACATAAATCAGGACATACATAAATTAAAATATATAGAAAAAAAACTATAATCAATGTATCTGTTGAAAAAATGTTTGAGTGGCATGCCAGGGAAGGAGCTATTCTCAGGCTGACTCCTCCATGGTCTCCTTTGAAGTTGATTTCCCGTACAGGCATTGGCATTGAAAAAGGGGTGCAGGTTAAATTCAGGATGGACCTGTTCAAAATTCCCATGACCTGGGAGGCTGAACATATAGAGTATCAGGAAAATACCATGTTCAAGGACCATCAGACAAAGGGGCCTTTTGCAAAATGGGAGCATACACATTTGTTCCATGATCAAGGTAGAAATGACCAAGGTAAAAATGGCCAAGGAAAAAAAAGTTCTGTCATGGAGGATCAGGTGGCTTTTAAACTGCCCCTGGGTTTTCTCAGTCTTCCCTTTTACGGTTATGTCCTGAAAGAATTGGCACGGGTTTTTGATTACCGCCATCGAGTTCTAAAATATGATCTGGAACACAGATTGGAAAATAACTCAGAGCCTGGAGCAGGTAAGGCCAGAAAACAACGGATCCTTATTTCCGGGGCCAGCGGCAGCATAGGCTCCATTCTTGTTCCTTTTTTAAGAACCTGCGGCCATGAGGTTGTCCGCCTGGTTCGTAAATCATCAAATCTTGAAAACGATGAGCTTTTCTGGGACCCTTACAATAATATTCTGGACATGGAAAAAGCCGGTTCCATTGATGCTGTTATCAATCTTAACGGCGCTGATATCTCCCGGGGCAGATGGAGCATGAAAAAAAGACAATTAATTGTTGATTCAAGGGTAAAACCCACAATGGTTTTGGTGGAAAAAATGAAGCAGATGGCTGTTCCCCCCTCGGTTTTTATTTCCTCCTCGGCCATTGGCCTGTATGGTGAAGGGCAGAACAGGGTGCTGACGGAAAAAGACCCAAAGGGCGACTCATTTATTTCCAGGGTTTGTGACCAATGGGAAAAAGCCTCTTTTGATGCACAAAAAGCAGGTATCAGGACCATTCAATTGCGCATTGGCGTGGTGCTGACTCCTTCTGGAGGTGCCCTGAAAAGAATGCTGCTGCCATTCAGTCTTGGGCTTGGCACAAGGCTTTCCAAGGGCAGTCAATACATGAGCTGGATAAGTATGGACGATGCCCTGGGCGGCATCCTCCATATTTTGAAAAATCAGGATGTTGAAGGAGCAGTCAATTTGACTGCCCCCAATCCGGTGACCAATAAAATGTTTACTAAAATCCTGGGCCGGGTGATGTCACGGCCAGCCCCTTTTGTGCTTCCCAGATGGATGGCAATTGGTCTATGGGGAGATATGGGAAAGGAAACACTTTTGACCAGTGCCAGGGTAATCCCTGAAAAACTTTTGAAAAGTGGATTTTCCTTTGAACATAACAAAATAGAGCCTGCCTTGAAAGATATGCTGGGCAGATAAATTAATCCAATAAGCAAACTAACCAAGATAATGGAAATATGAATGAATATTAAATTAAAATTATTGTTTTCTTTTCTGATGATCATGGCCCTGGCCCTGGGGTTTATCAATATTTATTTTCCTGTTGCAAATTACAGCTTTGAGCGGCTCCATATTTTTTTGTTTAATCTGTGCACAGGGGGATCTATTTTGCTCTATTATACCCAGGGAAGGGTAAAGGTTTCCAAGACAGTGCGCCTTTTTTTCCTGAGTTCTCTTATTTATGCTTTTTCAGCATTTTTCAAGTTCTACCCTCTCACCATCCTGGTTTCCTTACCCCTGTTTATCCTGGTTGAAAAGATCAGGATTCAGAAATTTTCTCTTTTTCCTGTTCTGTTTTTTCAAAAAAAAGCCCATGTGTCTGATAAATTTCACCAGGCATCACTTCTATGCCTCTCCATAGGCATCCTCATGGCCTCCATGGTAATTTTAAACAATGAATACCTGAAATGGGTCTACATGGAAAAATTGACTTTAAATACTTTTTTCCTGGGTTTTTCTTTCCCCTTGTCCTTAATCACCCTTTCCCTTGTATTTTCAATGCTGCAAAAAGTTGAAATCTCCAGCAGAAAAATGTTGATGGAAATTTCTTTCTGGACCATTACCCTGGGAGTTATAATCTTTTTTATTTTTATCCTCTTTGAAAAATTTATTCCCCAGATATTTGTCACTGTTGCCCTGTTTATGGCTGTTGTTCTGGTTTTTTATCTTTATTCGGCCTTTGCAGAGAAAATTCAGCAGAAATTGTTTCTAACCTCTGGTATTGGATTTCTGATTTTTACAGCTGTTACAGGCATTGCCTATATATTCCTTCAAATGTCCGAGGGGTATGATCATGAAAAAACCAAATGGCTGCTTCATATCCATGTGTTTTCCTCACTTTACGGGTGGAATCTCTGTGGGTTATCCATAATTTGCCGGTTTGACGATTTTCCCATTAAACTTCATTCCCCCTCCGTGATTTTCATCCATTGGCTCACTGCAATTGTCCTGGCTCCCCTTGGGGTTTTTTATGGCTGGTTTGCTCTTCTGGCCATTGCAGGATATGCTTTTATCACCATCACCCTGTTTTTCAGCAGTAATTATGGAAAAAAGGCTGTTATATGAGCACTAGAGAGAAAATAAAGCGGTTTTTAGATCTGTTCAACAAGGGGTCAAAGGTGCTGGTGGTGATTAATGCTGATCCAGATGCCATTGCCAGCGCCATGGCAGTAAAACGCATACTATGGCGGAAGGTGTCAGAGGTGGTAATTGCCCATTTCAATACGATTACCAGGCCTGATAACCTGGCCATGATTGAATATGCAGAATCCGGCCTTGTATCCCTGGATTCCATTGAAAAAATAAACCATGATAAATTTGTGATTATAGATTCCCAGCCAGATCATAGCGAGCATTTTTCAGGATTTACCTATGATGCTATTATTGATCATCACCCTTTATCCTGTGATGAGGCAGCATATGTGGATATCAGGCCCGGGTACGGTGCCTGTTCCACCATCATGACCGAATACCTCAAGGCAATGAAGCTCAAGCCTTCTGCAAAACTTGCAGCAGCCCTGATGCTGGGAATTAAAACTGACACTGCTGATTTTACCCGGGAGGCTACTTTAAAGGATATCCTCGCATTCCAGCATCTATACAAATTTGCTGATATGAATATTGTGACAAAGGTTGAAAGGGCTTTGATGACTGAGGACGACCTGGATTTTTTAAGCAATGCCATAAAAAAAAGAAAAATAATAAATAACCGGGCTTTTTTCCATGCAGGAATTATTTCCAAACCCGATGAATTGGTTATTATAGCGGATTTCTTTTTATCCATAGCCAGGGTCAATTGGAGCATTATTTCAGGAGTGATGGGGAAAAAGCTTATTATTATCCTCCGCAATGACGGGCTTAGAAAAGGTGCTGGCAATACAGCCAAAGAGGCTTTTGAAAAGTTTGGATCTGCCGGGGGGCACAAGACCATGGCCAGGGCTGAGCTGGAATTAAAACTCATTCGCCAGGAGATAAAAAAAGTGAATCAAAAAGCTCTTTCCCATTGGATTATCTGCCAGATTGAAAAAGCAGGCGGAAAAAAAATTGAATAAAAATGAAAAATTTCAATAACAAGGATACATAGATGATGGAAAGCGAATACTGGAACCCGCTTCTGGAAACCCTGCCTCTGGAAAAACTTAAACAGCTTCAACTAAAAAAATTCCAGAGGATATTTGCCTGGGCCTATGATCATTCAAAGTTCCACAGGTTTCTCTATAATAAGACAGGGATCGCCCCCGGAGATATTCGATCCCTGTCTGATATCAAACATGTGCCAAAGGTTGAAAAATCCATGATGAGAGATATCCAGAACAAAGATCCTTTTCCCTATGGGGATGCCCTTTGTGTCCCCTTGGAAGAGGTGTCGGCCTTTCGTCAGACAAGTGGTACAACTGGGCAGCCTGTGTATCAGCCCGATACATGGCAGGACTGGGAATGGTGGTCTGAGTGCTGGTCCTATGTACTCTGGTCCCAGGGATACCGGCCCGGAGATCGTGTATTCCTTCCCTTTGGATATAATATCTTTGTGGCATTCTGGGCCGGCCATTATGCCGCAGAAAAACTGGGCTGTGAAGTGGTCCCCGGCGGAGTGCTGGATACCCAGGCCCGCATTTTAAAGATTCAGGAATTAAGGGCCACGGCAATGATGGCTACCCCAACCTATGTCCTGAGAATGGCTGAGGTGGCAAAACATAAAATGGGGATTCATCCATCAAGTCTTCCCATTAATAAAATCACCTGTGCCGGAGAACCCGGAGCCGGTATTCCTGCCACAAAGAAAAGAATTGAAGAAATTTTTGATGCCAAAGTTTATGATCATTCAGGGGCAACTGAAATAGGTGCCTGGTCCTATGAATGCAGCCACCAGCCCTTTGGGATGCATGTTAATGAGGCCATGTTTTTAGTGGAAATTGAAGATTTTGAGACAGGTGAAATCATTGAAGAACCTGGGAAACAGGGAAAGATGGTGATCACGGCCCTGGATCGTATGGCCCAGCCCTGTATCCGTTTTGATTCAAAAGATGTGATTGAGTGGGATAAAGACCCCTGTACCTGCGGCCGTACTTTTCGGATAATCAGGGGAGGGGTTATTGGACGGGCAGATGATATTACAAAGGTAAAAGGTGTACTTCTGAGCCCGGGAGCCATAGAAGAGGTCGTCAGGTCATTTGACGGCCTTGGGGATGAGTATGAGGTGACAGTGGACAGACCCGGGGATGTGGATCATATTTTACTCAAGGTGGAACTTTTGACCGGAGTTTCAAGATCTGAAATTGAACCCCGTTTGCGGGACCAACTCAGACTCAAGACAAATCTTGGATATGAGATTGAATTTTTCGGGTACAACAGCCTGCCAAGGTATAAATTAAAAGCCAAACGTTTCAAGGATCTAAGAAAAAAATAAATAATAAATAGTAAAGGCCGGCCATGGATAAATTAATGAAAACCCAGCAACCAATTCCATTGGATAGTCTAATGGATATGAATGAAAAAATCTTGCAGATAAAAAATCTTGCCCGTGATCTTGAGTCCGGGGCAGGGCAGTTTCCCGGCATAGAGAAAAATGCAAAAAGGATATTAGCATCCATTAAAATGATGGAATTTAACCTTTGCGATGCAATGTCCTTTGATATAATAGACCCATGAAAATCCATGCCGGCAAAGGCAATACAGGTGAGAAATCCACAGTCCCTGCAATTGGTTCGGGGTAGAATCTTTGCGTACAGGCCAACAACGGACAGAGCCATTTTTCCTCCATTAAAAATGCCGGACATGAAAAACTGTCCGGCATTTGATTGACAATGAATTAAAGGAATCTAACCCTTGATGGGATTATTCCTTGTCAAATTCTTCTTTGGATGCGCCGCAGATGGGACAGCACCAATCTTCTGGAAGATCTTCAAAACTTGTTCCAGGATCAATGTCATTGTCAGGGTCGCCTTCTGCAGGGTCATAAACATAACCACAGGGTCCGCATACGTATTTGTCCATTTTAAAACTCCTTATTCTTAGTGGTTTATAATATACTTCTTATCATAACTAATCAGGTTTAAAGCATAAATTAATTACAATAGCTCGGCTTTTTTAAGGGCAAATATAATTCCTTTATATGATGCCACTATCAAAACTACATAAAGTATCAAAAGTAGTGTGCTCATTATTGTGATTTCCTTAATTTAAAATTAATATGATTCTTCATCAGTTACTTCTGCTGCAGTAAGTTTCTTTGCATCCATAAGTTTCCAGACATAGATAACATAGGCAAGGACAAAAGGAATGCCAATGGCTACATAGGTCATGGTTGCCAAGGTATACATGCTGGAGGATGCATTATAAATTGTAAGACTTGCCTGCAGGTCAAGCTTTGACGGATAAAATGCAGTATTGTTGAATGCAGGGAGACATAGCACAACAAGGCCTACAAACACGGTGCCTAACCCGCTGAACCATATTCCGCAATTAGTTTTTTTGAATGAATCCGAGAGGACTCCATATAGTACAAGAATTATTCCAGCAAGCAGCAATACAAGTAAATAAGGCATGGCCAGAAGATTTGATAAATATTTAGAAGAAACTAAAGAGACCTCACCCGCATTATCTATTCCAAATCCTTTCATGAAAAGGATTGAAATAAATACATACAGCAAAAAGGGAAGAGCTATGAGAAAACTATTCCAGGCATTCTTGCGCAGACTTGATTCAAGGTTTGGAGTTGAAGAAAAATCAATGCTGTTTAAAAGGTATAATGCGCCCAAAACCCTGGCATTAAACACAAGAAAAATTCCAAGGGAAAGGTTAAAAAGAGAAAAAGCAGCTTCAAGTCCCCTCAGGTTTATGCCTAAAAAGGAATAATCCCAGGTCACTTTGTTGTACAGGTCAAGTGTAAAATTTGAACCCGTATAAAATGTTCCCACAGCAGCACCAATGAGCAGGACGCCAACTGAGCCATTAATGAATAGAAATAATTCATAAACAGTCGATCCAAAAAGATTATTGGGTTTTTTTCGGTACTCATAGGAGACAGCCTGAATAATAAATGAAAAAAGAATAAGCATCCATACCCAATAGGCACCACCGAAACTGGTTGCATAAAATTTGGGGAATGCTGCAAACAAGGCACCGCCAAACAGGACAAGGGTTGTAAAAGGCATTTCCCATTTTCGGCCTAGGGAATTGATTACCAATGATTTTTCAAGATCAGTTTTGGCTACCTGCCACAAAAGGGTCTGGCCCCCCTGGACAAAGGTAAGAAACAAGAAAAGTGCGCCAACAATGGAACAGATGAGCCACCAAAGCTGCTGCAATGTTGCATAGTCAAGGTTTGAAATCATTTTAATGACCCTCCTCCGGTCCAATGGATATTTGTTTGAGCATGATGGATATTTCAGCAGCAAGTAAAATAGTAAATAATCCTAAAAACATAAAAAATGTAATCTGGACATTGGTTGCTGAAAGGTTTGTTGTTGACATGTGAACGGGTAAAAGCCCATTAATAGCCCAGGGCTGACGACCAACCTCTGCCACAGCCCATCCTGATTCCTGGGCCAGTAAACCAAGGAAACCGGATATCAGACCAATGGGAAGTAACCATTTTTTCTGGGTAATGGAACCTTTCAAAACATAAAAAAGGAAGGCAGCAAAAAGAATAGGAAAGAAAGAACCCAACGCCACCATGGTATGAAATGCATAGTAAGGAGTTGCAACCGGTGGAACTGCGTCTTCAGGCTTGTTGAGATATCCGTAACCCATGTATTCCTGGTTTTCCTTGAATTTTTTCAAAGAAATATCTGCTTTCTGGATATTATTTTCTTTCCTGGCCTGTTTAAATCGAGCAAGGTTATTTATTGCTGTTTGTCCTTTGGACATTTTTGATACAACACCTTCTATCCCTTGTTCTTCATTGCCATAGACAAGATCGTCAATTCCCGGGACAAAGGAATTCAGTGAACGATTTGCCAAAAGAGAAAGAAGAAAGGGGATTTCAATTTTAACGAGAAAAGGGTCCTGATCATCACCTGTCTGCTTGCTGGGGTTTAAAATACCGGCAGCCACTATGGGAGCCCTTGTCTCGCCTTTGTATAAACCTTCAATTGCAGCAAGCTTCATGGGTTGTTTCTTTGCAACCATATATGCAGATTCATCCCCCGTGAAAACCACATAACTGGAAGAAAGCAGGCCAAACACAGAGGCAACAACTATTGATTTTTTTGCCATTTGAATATGACGTCCTCTGATAAGGTACCAGCAGGAAATTGAAAGTACAAATAAGGAGGCAAATAAAAATCCGGAACTTGAGGTGTGAACAAATTTAGAAACTGCCACTGGATTAAAAACCACATCAAAAAAACTCTGCATCTCAAATCGTGCTGTTTCAGGATTAAAGGCCATGCCAACAGGATTCTGCATCCAGCCATTGGCCACAAGAATCCATACAGCGGAAAGGTTTGAACCTATGGCTACCATCCATGTGGAAATAAGATGGAATTTTTTTGAAACCCTGTTCCATCCGAAAAACATGACCGCAAAAAAT
>JAOZST010000059.1:0-17630 GCA_029939535.1 Desulfobacteraceae bacterium
CGTGCAATGGGTTTGTGCAAACCGATATTTTATTGGGATTTTGAACTCAAACGGTGAAAACCCGAATCAAATAAGCTTTTAAGAGAGATGGTGCCGAAGGGGAGATTCGAACTCCCACAAGCGTTCGCTCACTTGTCCCTGAAACAAGCGCGTCTACCAATTCCGCCACTTCGGCACATCGTTTACTCTTAGGGGTTTTCAGCAATTAAAGATTGCTTAAAAACGATGGGTAGGATATATATATTTGTTTATGGTAATTGTCAAGACTATTTATTCCAACTTAAAAGGGAACCATGGAATTAATCAAAAATTTAGATCAGATAAACTGCCCGTTTAAGAGGGCTGTTGTAACCATAGGAAATTTTGACGGCGTCCATAAGGGCCATCAGGCACTATTGCACCAGGTAATTGAAAAAGCAGATGAAATAGACGGCACTTCTGTTGCTATAACCTTTGAGCCACATCCGTTAAGGGCCCTAGGTATTTCAAGTCCGCCTTTAATTACCAGAAATGATCAAAAGACAGAACTTATTGAGCAATCCGGCATTGATGTTCTGATCAGTATCCCCTTTGATAAAAAATTTGCATCCATCACAGCCCATGATTTTATTGAAAAAATCCTTGTGAATAAAATCGGAATGAAAGGGATCATCATAGGCGCAGATTATTCCTTTGGGAAAAACCGGGCAGGAGATATCAATTTGTTAAAATCCCAAGGGGAAGAATTGGAGTTTGAAACCATTATTTCCCAATGGATCAATGATACAAATACGGGCATTGAACGGATCTCAAGTACCAGGATACGGGAAATTGTCATGGAAGGTCAGGTTGAAAAGGCCATGAAATACCTGGGACGGCACTACCAGATCAGGGGAAAGGTTATCAAAGGAAGGAAAAGGGGTGGAAGTCAGCTTGGCTTTCCCACTGCCAATATTAAACTCCATGATGAACTTTGCCCGAAAATAGGCGTATATGCCGTGACAATTGAAACTGTACGTGGTTCATTCCCTGGTGTTGCCAATATTGGTTTTTCCCCAACATTTGGAGACCAGATGTTTACAATAGAGGTGCATATTCTTGATTTTCACCATGATATTTATGGAACAAGAATCCGTGTAAATATGGTGGCCCGCCTGAGAGATGAAAAAAAATTTTCCAGCCTGGAAGAGTTGTCAGGACAAATCAAAAACGACATTGAAACTGCTAAGGAAATACTGAAAAAAAATGGCCCTGCTTAATATTGTAAAATATCCTGAAAAATCCCTTTCCCAGCCATCAGTCAAAGTTGAAATTCTGGATGAAAAAATCAAAAGCCTGGTTGCGGATATGAAGGAAACCATGTTCAACAATACAGGAATCGGCCTTGCCGCTCCCCAGGTCGGAATTAACCAGCGTATTATTATTTTTGATTCCCATGCCATGGATCCTGAATTTGATGGAACAACCAAAGAGGTGACTGCCTTGATCAACCCCGAGATCATAGCATCTGAAGGCAGTTTTATTTCCGAAAACGAAGGATGTTTAAGCGTAGTTGACTACCGGGCCGATGTAAAGCGTTATGAAAAAGTCACGGTCAGGGCATTGGATATAGACGACAAACAACTGGAATTTGATGCAGAAGGATTGCTGGCAGTGATTATGCAGCATGAAATAGACCATCTGGATGGCATTCTCTTCATTGACAGGATCAGTTCCCTGAAACGGGCCATGTATAAAAAAAGACGATTAAAAGCGTTAAAAGAATTAAAAAACAATAAATGAAAAAAATAAATATAATTTTCATGGGAACTCCGGATTTTTCAGTTCCAACTTTAAAAAAACTTGCATCCCAGGATGATTTTAATATCAGCCTTGTGGTCACCCAGCCGGACAGACCCAAAGGCCGTGGTAAAAAATTGAGCTTTTCCCCTGTAAAAGAAGCTGGGCTTGAGCTGGGACTTGAAATTTTTCAACCGGAAAACCTGAATTGCGAGGAAGGCATAAATAAACTATCCGGGCTTGAACCGGATTATTTTGTTGTTGTGGCATTTGGTCAGATACTTTCCCAGGACATTCTTGACATCCCAAAAATTTATCCCATTAATATCCATGCATCACTTCTGCCCAGATACAGGGGAGCAGCTCCCATCCAGGCTGCTGTCATGAACATGGACAAAGAAACAGGTATCACCACCATGGTGATGGCCAAAGGTATGGACACAGGTGACATTTTATTGACTTCATCCACGCCCATTTATCCTGACGAAACTGCACTGGAACTCCATGACCGGTTATCAGCCATGGGCGCTAAACTGATTATTGAGACCATCCTGCAAACAAACAAGAACAGCCTTACACCAATACCCCAGGATCATTCCAGGGCTACCTATGTTTCCATGCTGAAAAAATCCGACGGGAAAATAGACTGGACCAGTTCAAATAAAGAGATTTGTGCCCATATCAATGCCATGACCCCCTGGCCCGGAGCCTTCACCCATTTAAATAAAAAACGGCTTAAAATATTCAAAGCCATTGCCATTGAAAAAGACACATCTCTTGATCCGGGCATGATTTACAAATGTGACGGCATGGGGATTCATGTTGCAACTGGAAGGGGAATGGTGGTAATTATCGAATTAATGGGATCTTCGGGAAAAAGGCTGCAGGCAGAGATTTTTTTGCGGGGCCATAAAATTGACCTTCCAGCCAGATTTGAGTTATAGATGATATTGGATGCCCGCCATGCAGCCCTTAAAATCCTGTCAGGCTGTCAAAAAAAAAACTGCACCCTGGACAAGAGCATTGATGATGCTCAAAGGGAGTTGGCAGGCATGTCCCAACAGGACCGCAACCTTTGCAATGCAATTGTATTTGGTGTTCTGCGCAAACAGGGATATATTGATTTTATAATCAAATCCTTTTTAAAAAAGCCCTTTGAAAAGCTGGACATCAAGGTCCTTCTTATTTTAAGAATCGCCCTTTTTCAAATCATTTTCCTGGACCGGATTCCTGCCTTTGCCGCCATAAATACCAGCATTGAATTGGCTAAAAAACATGTAAACAAAAATATAGCTGGATTTATTAATGCTGTGTTAAGAAATGCCTGTGAAAACCACAAAACCATTGCCCTGCCTGACCAGAACAAGAATTTGTCCGCCCATATCAGTGTTAAATACAGTATGCCGGGCTGGCTTACAAAAAAATGGCTCACAGCATATGGGCATGAAAAAACCATATACCTTTGCCAGAGTATTAACACCATCCCGCCAATTACCCTTCGGACTAACACCCTGAAAATAAACAGAAAAGCCCTTGGGCCTCACCTTGAAAACCTTGGCCTTTCAGTTGAATATACAGAAAAAAGTCCCCTGGGAATCCATATTTCCAACCCGGGCAGACCAGTTTCCGAGATAAATGGATTTGACCAGGGCCTTTTTCAAATCCAGGATGAGGCTGCCCAACTGGTCAGTCAAATACTTGATCCCCAGCCAGGTGAAACCATACTTGATGCATGTGCCGGCCTGGGCGGCAAGGCCTGCCACATTGCACAATTAATGGAAAACAAAGGCCTGGTCATTGCAGCGGATTCAGAATCCCGTAAACTTGAAAGTCTTAGTGGGGAAGCCCAGCGCCTGGGCATCATCAATATCCAGACTAAACAGGTTGATCTATTAAAAGCTAGTATAAAAGACTTTCAGGGATATTTTGACCGGGTTCTCCTGGATGCCCCCTGTACAGGACTTGGAGTAATGCGCCGCAATCCCGACACCAAATGGGAACGGAGCCATAAGGACATACTAAGGCTTTGTGCCCAGCAGAAAAAAATGCTCAATTCAGCTGCTAATCTTGTAAAACCAGGTGGAATTCTTGTATTTGCCGTGTGTTCCTGTGAGCCTGAAGAAAATGAACAGGTGATAGAGGCTTTTTTAAAAAAAAGAAAGGATTATTCCCTGTTTTCTGGAATTGATTCAGGGTCTTCTGGAATTGATTCAGAAAATTTAATAATGGGAGCAACAAGTATACACTCTTTTTCTGATTCCAAACACAACACTGCTGGTTCTTTTTTTAAAACTTACCCAGATGATTTTTATATGGATGGTTTTTTTGCAGCGCTCTTGAAAAGAGCTGAAAAACAATGAAATCCTTTATAAAATATAGTTTTATTTTCTGCCTGGCCTTTGCCATTGCCGGTGGTGCCGGTTATTTCGGGGTCAATCTCTTTACCCGGAGCGCCAAAGAGATCATCCTTCCTGAACTTAAAGGGAAAAATATTATCCATGTATTGGAGACACTGACCAACCTGGGACTCAACCCCAAGCTCCACGGCACTCAATATGATGATGATATTCCCAAGTATTCGATTACCTTCCAGGACCCTTTACCAGGCACCACCATAAAAAAAGGCAGGGATGTCAGCATCTATATTTCCAGGGGACAGAAGGACAACATTATCCCTGATTTGCGCCAGATCCCTTTAAAACAGGCTCTTTTAACCCTTGAAAAAAATGAATTTAAACCAGGCAGTCTATCCTATGTTTATTGTATGGAAACATTGAAAGATAATATTATTGCCCAGTACCCCCTTGCCTTTACCACCAGGCCAAGCAATTCCCTTTGCAACCTTTTGATCAGCAAAGGGCCGGAACCTCCTGTTCAGGTTATGCCGGACCTTGAGGGTATGTACCTTGAAGACGCGATCAGCCTTGTTGAGAAACAAGACCTGCCTGTTTCCCGGATTCACTCAAAGACAGATTCAAACCTTGCCCAGGGTGTTGTATTATCCCAAATTCCTGAATTTGGCAGACCTGT
The DNA here is from genome assembly GCA_029939535.1 of Desulfobacteraceae bacterium. Taxonomy (GTDB): domain Bacteria; phylum Desulfobacterota; class Desulfobacteria; order Desulfobacterales; family Desulfobacteraceae; genus NBML01. The sequence continues at coordinate 4,789 of JAOZST010000059.1, forward strand.
TTCCCCCAATACCTCCATTGAACTGACAGCCAATAACACCAAGGCCGGCCTGAAAATGAAACCTGAAAATTTAAAAGGCCTGATACTGGTGTCATACTCCCTTGACCAGGGATTTTTAAAAAAACATGTCCGGGTGGAAACAGATATACTGGGGTTTCCCCTTGACCTTTTTAATGAGTATTTTACACCTGGAAACGATATTAATATATTGATTCCCGGCAATATAAAAACTAAGATAAAAATTTTTGTTGACCATGAACTTGTAAAAACAAAAACCATTGACCCCTGGAACAGGGAAAATGATTCAGGAGAACTATTATGGGAATAATTGCCCCTTCTATACTTTCAGCCGATTTCACATGCCTGGGAGAAGAGCTTGTCAGAATTGAAAAAGCAGGTGCCGACTGGATACACATTGATGTCATGGATGGCCAGTTTGTACCCAATATCACCTATGGACCCATTATTGTGGAAGCCTGCAAAAAAGTATCAAAACTAAAACTTGATGTTCATCTCATGATTGAAACCCCGGATCTTCTGATCCCGGAATTTGCAAAGGCCGGGGCTGATTATATATCTGTCCATGCAGAAGCCTGCCCCCATCTTCACAGAACCCTTCAACTCATAAAAAGCTTTGATGTCAAGGCTGGTGTGGCCCTGAATCCCGGCACACCACTGTCCTCTATCCAGTGGATCATTGACCAGCTTGATTTTGTCCTGATCATGAGTGTCAACCCTGGATTTGGGGGCCAGAAATTTGTTAATTCCAGTATTGACAAAATTACAGCCCTGTCTCAAATGCTCAGGAAAAATAATTCCAATGCCATCATTCAGGTGGATGGCGGGATCAATAAAGACACTATCCATGGGGTACACAAAGCAGGGGCAACTTCCTTTGTTGCAGGCTCTGCCATTTTTAACACCCCTGATTATAAAGAAACCATTTCAGGCCTTAGACAGGCAATGTAAAGGGTAAAAATGAATAAACTCATCATCACTGTTCTGGGAAAGGACAAACCCGGTATTATTTCCTTCATTTCCAATCACCTGTATGACCTTGGCTGCAACCTTGAAAATGCCAATCAGATGATTCTGCAAAGCCAGTTTGCAGGATTTTTCATTGTTGAACCGCCTCCACAAATAACCCTGGATCTTCTGCAGAAGACCCTAACTGAAAAAACCTTGGACACAGGGCTTATCATCCACGTCAATACCCTGGAAGGCAATGGCAAAGATTTTGATGACCCAGGGGGTGAAATTTTTTTAATTACCACCATCGGCCCGGACCAGAAAGGACTTGTGGCAAGATTTTCCAGCATTATTGCAGAATTTAATGCAAATATTGTTAATTTAAAGGCTGTGTTCAAAGGGGGAAGTGACCCCAAGGCCAATGTCATGTCTTACCAGGTTTGTATTTCCAAAGATGTGGATACCCAGGCCATGTTCAAGGCATTGAAGGAAAAAGCTGGTAAGCTCAATCTGGATATCAGAATTCAGCATAAGAATATTTTTGACGTCATTAATAAAATTTAACAAAAAGGTTTAGCCAATAAAATTTAAACGGGAAATCAAACCAGAAAATTCAAGCAACTACTATAATTAAAAAAATAAAACAGGAAAAACCATGTTTGATGATCATGAAATAATGTCCACCATAGAAATGGTAAAAAATGAAAACCTGGATGTCCGTGCAGTCACTTTGGGAATCAATCTCTTTGATTGTATCAGCCATGACCTGTCTGTATTTAAAAAAAATATCCGGAAAAAAATTGTTTCCCATGCAGCCGACCTGGTCCAGGTCTGTGACGCAGTGGGGGAAAAATATGGCATAAAAGTTGTAAACAAAAGGATTTCTCTCAGCCCCATTGCCCTTGTGGGTGCCCCATTTTCCCCGGACCAGATGGTTGAAATTGCCCTGGAACTCAATAGTATTGCAAAACAGGTGAACATTGACTTTATCGGCGGATTCTCAGCCCTTGTGGAACGAGGCATAGCCAATGGAGACAGGGCACTGATTACCGCCCTTCCCCAGGCCCTTACCCAGACCCAGAGAATATGTGCCTCGGTGAATGTGGCAACAACCAAAGCCGGCATCAACATGGATGCTGTCCTTGAGATGTCCAGGGCCATTAAAAAAGCTGCTGCCCTGACTGCAGACGATGACGGCCTTGCCTGTGCCAAACTCTGCGTTTTTTCCAACATACCCCAGGACATGCCCTTTATGGCCGGTGCCTACCTTGGAGTAGGAGTTGCCGATGCTGTAATCAATGTGGGAGTCTCAGGCCCGGGAGTTGTGAAACGGGCCATAGAAAGAAATCTTGAAAAAAAGGAACTCTCCCTGGGACAGATTGCAGAAATCATTAAAAAAACCGCATGCAAAGTTACCCGTGTGGGTGAACTCATCGGCAGGGAAGTAGCTGATAACCTTGGCATCAGGTTTGGCGTAGTTGACCTTTCCCTGGCTCCCACCCCAACCGTGGGGGACAGTATCGGAGAAATTTTCCAGGCCCTGGGACTTACCCAGATAGGTGTGCCAGGCTCAACAGCAGCCCTTGCCATGCTCAATGATGCCGTTAAAAAGGGCGGCGCCTTTGCCAGTTCCCATGTTGGGGGGTTGAGCGGTGCCTTTATACCGGTGAGTGAAGATCTGAATATTGCCAATGCAGCCCACAAGGGGTATCTGACCATTGAAAAACTGGAAGCTTTGACCTGTGTCTGCTCTGTTGGACTGGACATGGTGCCTGTTCCAGGCGATATTACCGAAGAATGCCTGGCAGGTATTATTGCCGATGAAATGGCCATTGGAATGATCAATGCCAAGACCACTGCCACCAGAATCATTCCAGTACCCGGAAAAAAAGCCGGGGAAAAAGTAACCTTTGGCGGCCTGCTGGGTGAGGCCAGGATAATGAACGTCCCCCACCTGGATTTAAAAGATTCCTTTGTAAAGTTCGGCGGCAGGATTCCAGCGCCCATTCACAGCCTTAAAAATTAGGAAATAAAAAACATACCTCCATGACAGACTTAAAATCACCGGGCAAGGTGAACTACAATATCATCTTTATCCTTACCCTGATACACTTTAGCGGTGACTTTTATTCCTCTTTTTTTACACCGCTCTTACCTGCATTTGTGAATAAACTTGGACTCACACTTGCCCAGGTCGGTCTTATTACCGGCCTGGTCAGGCTGCTTGCCTTTGTTGTCCAGCCTGTGGTGGGCTATATGGCTGACCGCCATGAATCAAGGGTTTTCGTGCTTTCAGGCCTGTTCCTTGCCTTTTTCTGCATTCCATTTTCCGGCCTGGCCCCTAACTTTATCCTATTGCTTCTGGCCTTGTGCCTGGGCTCCATCGGGTCTTCCATGTTCCATCCATCCACCACAGGAATGGTTCCTTTGTATTCCGGCAATAGAACCGGATTCTGCATATCCATATTCAATACCGGAGGAACCCTTTCCTTTGCTATCGGGCCGGTCTTTATCACCTGGTATGTAATGAAATTCGGCCTTGAGGCCATGCCGTATACAATGGTTCTAGGCTTTGTGGCATTTATCTTCTGCTTTAAATATCTGCCCGTCCCGGTTTCTGAAAATCTTGCCCATCTGGGCTTTTTCAAATCCCTGAAGGATAGCCTTGGCAAAGTCTATAAATCCATCATTCTGATCTGGCTTGTGATGGTCTTAAGGGCTGTCACAGGGCAGTCTTTTATGACCTTCATGCCTATTTACCTTGCTGAAAAAGGCCATGAACTTACTTCTGTGGGGCTGATTGTTGCCTTATTTGTGATGGCAGGCACACTCAGCGGTCTTCTGGCAGGATATTTTGCAGACAGAACCAGCTTTAAAAAAATATTCTTTATCTCCTTTTTACTCATGCCTCCGGCCCTGATAACATTCCTTTATCTGCCAGGCCCCTGGGTGTATGCGGGATCTTTTCTGGCTGGCTTCATGGTGCTTGCTTCCATGCCCCTGGGAGTTGTCATGGCCCAGAAGCTGGCGCCAAAATCCAGGGCCATGGTCTCCAGCCTGATGATGGGTTTTGCCTATGGACTTGGCGGAGCCGTCACTCCATTTGTGGGGAAACTGGCAGACATATACGGGCTTGAAACCATATTATTTTATTCAGCCTTTATCCCGCTTTTATGCCTGGGATTAATTATAAAATTCCCCAATGTGGAATAAAAAGCGATTTTTAAAACAAGATGAATGATAAGATAAAAATTCTTCTGGTACAGCCGCCCATGGAAGAGTTCTATCTTACCCGGAAAAGAACCATACCCTACGGCCTTGCATCCATCTGCGCAAACCTTGAACAAAAAGGATACCAGACACAAATAATTGATGCCCTTGCCACGGACAAATCAAAAAACATAGAATATCCAAAGGAATTTTTCCATTTAAAATCCTATTACGGCAGGGATGATATTTCATTGTTTTCACTCTTCCACAGGTTCAGACATTTTGGATACAGCTATGAACATATAGCAACCCAGGTCAGAAAAGAAAAACCATTTATAGTTGGTATCTCTTCCCTGTTTTCTGCCTATTGTGACCAGGCTCTTTTCACTGCCAGGATCATTAAAAAATTTTACCCAAAAGCCTATATTGTCATGGGCGGTCACCATCCCACCCTTTTTCCAAAAGAGGTTCTGGACTGCAGGGCAATTGATTTTGTTCTCAGGGGTGAGGGAGAAATTTCCCTGCCTCTGCTCTGTGATGCCCTGGTTCACGGGACAGACCTAAAAAGAATTCCCGGCATCGCCTTCAGGGAAAAAGATGTTTTTCAAGACAAAGGAAAGATCTTCATCAATCCTCCTGCCTGGATAAAAAACCTTAACCAGATCCCATTGCCGGCCCTCACCAGGGTGAAGCAAAAATATTACCAGAGGAACAACAAAGCCTCCATTACAATGGTTTCAAGCCGGGGTTGCCCCATGCCCTGTTCCTATTGTTCCGTATCTGCGACCTCGTTCCATGCAAAATTCCGCCAGCGGAATGTGGCAGATGTGCTAAAGGAGATAGAAAATCAGGCAAAACAGCTTGATATTGGATTCATTGATTTTGAAGATGAAAACCTGACATTGAATAAAAAATGGATCTTAACATTGTTATCTGGGCTCAATGAAATTTTCAAAGGAAAATCCGTTGAACTAAGGGCCATGAATGGATTATATCCCCCATCCCTTGACAGTGAAGTTATTGCTGCCATGAAAAAATCCGGGTTTAAAACCTTGAACCTTTCTCTGGGATCATTTTCCAAAGAACAGCTCCAGCGTTTTAAACGTCCTGATGTCAGGAAAGCCCACGACAAAGCCCTGGATATTGCCTTGGAACTTGAATTGAATTGTGTTTCCTATGTGATTGCGGCAGCACCTGGCCAGGATGCTCTTTCCTCTTTAAATGATCTTCTGCTTCTTGCGCAAAGAAAAACCCTGGCAGGTCTCTCAATTTTCTATCCAGCCCCGGGAAGCCTTGATTATGAGCTTTGCAGAAAACAAGGACTGCTGCCAGCCAGTTTTTCATTGATGCGGTCCACTGCCCTGCCCCTGGATGGAAAAACCGCTCGGCTTGAAGCCATTACTCTTTTGCGCCTGGCCCGGATTCTCAACTATCTGAAAAACTGCATTGATGACCATGGTTTTCTCCCTTTTGCTGAAGCCTGCAATGAAGAGACTCTTACCGGTAGCGCCACCACCAGGACAGGCAAAGAAGCCAGGACAGACAGGGATACCATCAGTCACAAGCTAGTTCAATGGTTTCTCCACGACGGTATTATCCGGGGACTGGAAAGAAATGGGAATGTATATGCCCATGAGATTGATCAGAAATTATCTGAAAAATTTGTCAGGGAGATCAAAAAAATACCCATGATGGGTGTTATAAATGGTCCTTTACATTTCCCTTTGGCTTGAAAATTCGTCAGTCACAATTCTATTAAATGGAATATTTTTCCGACTCTTTCAATGTGCTCGATAAGCCTGGAATTTTCAATTGTCTCAAAAAATTGAATATCAACAAGATACGGGCAGTCTGATTCTTCTATTTCATCCTTGATATTTGCCAATACCTGTCTGTCAGTGGTTTTGCCCTGTTTAATTATCAAATCAATATCGCTTCTATCTGAAAAAGTTCCTTTGGCTCTTGATCCGTAAAGAATAATTTTTCCTGCAGTTAAATGCTTATCAAAAATTGTGGTAAGAATATTTTTATCAGACTTCGATAATCCAAACTCCATTATTCGTCCTGTTCTTCAATAAAATAATTATAAAGACTTTCCAATACCGGGAAATATTCATTTTGCAGTCTTACCAAAACCTTATCAAAGGTTGAAATATCATAGGTGTGACTCATTAAATTTCTGTCATTGGTCATTTCTATCCATAAATTCACATTATCAATGTATTTGCTTTGAAAAGCTAATTTAAAAACAAATTTAGGCGATATTCTTTCAATGGACAACCCGTCTTCAAACATTTTATCTTTTAATGTTTTCCAGGCCAGCTCAAATGTATATTCAAATCTTTGTACAATTCCCTCTTTAACTATAGGTTCCAGTGCACAAATATCTTCATTTTCCTGAATAATTTCCCGTAAAAGAGAAAAAGCCTTTTGAAAATTATCAAATCTTTGTATCCATCTTATATCCCTATCCATACTTTATGCCTCTTTTTTTATCAAAATTATAATTCATAGGGAGTCAGGCTCTCATACCCATCTTTTGTTACCAGAATTGTCTGTTCAAACTGGGCAGACAAAGACATATCATTGGTCACTGCGGTCCACCGGTCGTCCAGAACATGAAGTTCTTTTTTACCCAGGTTGATCATGGGCTCAATGGTGAAAACCATTCCCTCCACCAGGGGTAACCCTTTTCCAGGACGTCCAAAATGCAGAACCTGGGGCTGCTCATGGAAGTCAATTCCCACCCCATGGCCTACAAATTCCCGGACCACAGAACATCCCTGGCCTTCTGCATAACTTTGAATGGCATGTCCTATATCCCCCAGGGTTGTTCCCGGGGCAACGATCTCAATACCCCGCTTTAATGACTCGGCTGCCACAGATACAATCTTTTGGGCATCCAGCCCTGGGGTACCCACAAAAAAAGTTTTACTGGCATCGGCATAATAGCCATTGAGAATGGGGGTAAGATCCACATTAACAATGTCACCGTCCTGGAGAAGTCTTTCCCCTGGAATGCCGTGGCAGATCACCTCGTTTATAGAGACACAGACACTTTTGGGGAATCCCCTGTAGTTCAAAGGTGCTGACACTCCACCTGCTTTTCTGGTCTCTTCGTGGACAAAGGTATTGATATCATCTGTCTTTAATCCCGGTTTTATCATTTTTTCAACCCGGTCCATAATGGAAATGAGCAGGTCCCCGGATTTTTTGATACCGGCAATCTGTTCCGGGGTTTTTAAAATAATATCATATCGATTTTTATACTCATCCTTGATGGAAATTTCTTTTTTTTTATTTCTACAGCAGTTTTTATATTTTTTACCGCTGCCACAGGGACAGAGCTCATTTTTTCTGATCTTTATGGATTTATTTTTCATTTTCCAGTGCTCCAAGAGGTAGCCCCCACAATGAGTGGGGATACGCATTTTCAATCCCAACGGTGACAAGGTCACCAATGGAAGTATTTTCCGAAGGAAAATGCACAATTTTATTGGATGCACTTCTTCCGGTCATCTGTTTCATTTTATCCGATTTTTCTATAAAACCTTCCCTTTTTTTCAGGCTTTCTCCTTCAACCAGCACCTCAACACTCTTGCCGATCAAGGCCTTATTTTTCTTTTCCGTATAGAATTCCTGTAATTTCAAAAGCTGATTCAATCGATCCATTTTTTCTTTCTCATCAATTTGGCCGGAAAATTTGGCTGCCGGAGCAGAAGACCGGTCAGAATAGGCAAAGGCAAATATGGAATCAAACTCGACCTCTTTGATCAATTCCATGGTATCATTAAAATCTTCAGGATCTTCCCAGGGAAATCCCACGATAATATCTGTTGACAATGCAATGCCGGGGCAGGCGGTTTTCAAAGCTTCAATTCTGGATATATAGGTCTGCCGTGTATAACCCCTGTTCATCTTCTTCAGGATTTTATTGGAACCGGATTGTATGGGCAGATGAAGGTGGTTGCAGACCTTGTCAATATCCCGGATTGCATGGATCAATTCCATGGATAAGTCTTTGGGATGGGAAGTAGCAAACCTGATCCGCTCAATACCCTTTACCTCACTGACTTGTTCCAATAATTTTGGAAAAGAAATTCCGTCTTCTTTGACACCGTAGCTGTTTACGTTTTGCCCCAGCAGGGTGACTTCCCTGATCCCGGCCCGGGCAAGAATTTTAATTTCATCCACAATTGAGTTATGGTTACGGCTTCTTTCCCTTCCCCGGACATAGGGGACCACACAATAGGTGCAATAATTGTCGCACCCCTGCATGATGGTAACAAATTTTGAAACCCTGTTTTCGTCAAAACAGCTTTCATCAGGCATGGATTCAAAAATTATATCTGAATCCTCAATATCCACAATCTTTTTTTTTCCTGATTTCAAGGCATCCAGATGCTGACCAAATCTTGAAAAAGCCTGGGTTCCCAGGACAAGATCCAGATGGGGGACCCTGGCAAAAGCCTTTTCCCCCTCCTGCTGGGCAACGCACCCGGCCATAACCATTATCAACTGGGGCTTTTTTTTCTTTTCCCTGGCAAATCTACCCAAAAAGCTAAATGCTTTTTCTTCTGCTTTGTGACGGATGGAACAGGTGTTGCAGACAACGATATCTGCCTTGTTCATTTCATTGGTTTTTTCAAATCCATATGAATTTAAAATACAAGCAAGTTTTTCAGAATCATATACATTCATCTGACAGCCAATGGTATTAATATAGGCATACCCTTTATAACTCATTAAATACAAATTCCTTTTTCAGGTCCTCAATGATTCTGAATGCTGAATCCATACGATCCGGTGCCAGGGCAAGCCTTATATGCCCTGTTTTGGGATCCAGGGTGGTGGCCACTGCAATGCCTTCATGGGCTTCAAAAATAAATTTGATAAAACCAATCCTGGTTTTATCAACCATATATTCCTTGTGTATCATTTTCATTCAAATTCCAGTACTTTTCTTAAAACGATTAATATACCATCATTAACATATATTGCTCAAATGAAATTTTTATTAATGCCATGTTTTCTTTGCAGATTCTTTATATTTTAGAAGGAAAATCTAGAAATCAAAATTTATCTTGATTCCTCCCAGGGCTGACGATATATAATTACGGCATATGGAACCTAAGCTACGATATGAACAGCCAGATCCCCAGACAGTTGAACTCCTTTCCCGGGAACTTGGATGTCTGCCTGTAATTGCAGCACTGCTCCATGACCGGGGCCTGAAAACCCCTGATGCGGCACGTTTTTTTTTAAACCCTGATTTTAAACAATTAAAAAATCCTTTTACCCTGGCTGATATGAAAATTGCGGTTGAAAGGATATATACAGCAGTATTTAACAAAGAAAAAATACTCATCTTTGGTGATTTTGATGCAGACGGTGTAACTGCCACTTCCCTTTTATATGATTTTCTAAATTATGTTAATGGTGATGTAACCTGGTATATCCCCCACAGGAGAAAGGAGGGGTACAGCCTTAATCCCCCCCATATTGAGATGGCCGTTGAAATAAAAGTGGACCTTATCATTACAGTGGATTGCGGGATCACCTCAAATAAAGCTGTGGAAGCTGCCAGGCTTGAAGACATTGATGTCATTATCACAGATCACCACGAACCAGGAGAGTCTCTACCCCCTGCCCTGGCAGTGATTGATCCCAAAAGATTGGACTGTGATTCCGGGTTGGACTATCTTGCCGGCGTTGGAGTAGCCTTTTTTCTGGTCATGGCCCTGAGAAAACACTTCCGAAGCAAGGGGATATGGAATGATATTGAAGAGCCCGGTCTTTTAAAATATCTGGATCTCTTTGCCATTGGAACCATTGGGGACATGGTACCCTTGATCCATGAAAACCGGGTTCTATGCATGGCAGGATTAAAGCAGATGAGAAAAAGGGAACGACCTGGCATTCTTTCCCTGGCAAGGATATGTAGAATTGATCCTAAACAAATGGATTCAGATGATATCTCCTTTAAAATAGTACCCCGAATCAATGCTGCCGGACGTATTGCCCATGCAAGAATCTGCGTTACTCATTTAACTGCCCCCAACCTTTATGACTCAGAAACAACAGCCACCCTGCTTGACGAACTAAACCTAAAACGTCAACAGATAGAAAAAGAGATTGTACTGGATATTGAAAACCGGATTTCAAGGGCCCCCTCCCTTTTGGATCAACATTTGCTGGTGTTGTGTGATTCACGGTGGAACCCTTCTGTTCTCGGTATTGCAGCTTCCAGGCTATCCAGAAAATATGTATGCCCGGTTGTTCTGCTTTCACGGTCAGGTAAATTGGCCATTGGATCATCCAGAAGTATCAATAATATCAATATTCACAAGGCCCTGTCTGAAAATGCAGAATTACTCGAAAAATTCGGAGGCCATGCCATGGCAGCCGGCCTGACCCTTAAGTATGAGAACCTTGCCAGCCTTAAATCAGGTTTAGCCAACCACCTGAAAAATAATTATTCTGAGGATGATTTTTTAAAAACCCTCATCATAGATGCTGAGCTGCCCTTTAAAGAAATCACCATTGACCTGGCCAGACAAATTGACAGATTAAGGCCCTTTGGAACGGCAAATCCAGAACCAATTTTTCTTTGCAGGAACCTCAGGGTTGTTTCCTCTTATATCATTGGCAACCTTCACAGGAAAATGACACTTCAAAGCGATGATAGTTCTCTGGACCATTGTGTTGAAGCATTTCATTTTAATATTGGAGACATAAAAAAAATGCCTGAATATTACAATTCCATTATTTTCACACTGAAAATAAACAAATTCAAGACCAATAGTGCCCAGATAATTATCCAGGACTTTTGATTTTTTAACGGATTTTTGTTTTTTAACTTGAAAATCACCCTGTTTTCATAGTATAAATACTACTTAGCATTTAACGGGTTTTGTTACATAAGGATCAATCCATGGCCAAAATTTTTTACACCGGAAACAGGGAAGCAAAACTTCTTTCTAAAATCGAATCCTCAAAAGAACGGGAAAGATTCAAAACCATGACCAGTATCCGGGATAACATTGACTTATTCAGCAATAAAGTCTCCATGAAGCTCATTGAAGACGGGCTCATTGAAACCGTCAGCAAATCAAGCATAGAAAACCAGATTGTACGATGCCTGGATACCCTGTGCAAGGCAGAGGACTTTGATATTGACTATATGGTGGCCCCCTTTAGAACCCTGATTTCAAATCCCAATATCGCAAGTCTGTATTTGACTGCTTTTGTCGTGGAAAAACTCATTGATCACAAGGATGTAATTGATGTATACGGCAGTGATGAAGATATTTATTATTGTATACAGAAAGAGCTTTCCAAGCTTATGTCCGGCTCATGATGTTTTTCTGAGGAACCCTTCCCTTTTTTAAAAAAAACTTTTCCTGATTTATATCTATGGGTATGAATCTGCTGGTATAATTTTACTTGTCTGGCTTTACCGGTTTGATTTTGTCGGGCTTACTTATGAACATGGGGATGTTTTCCATGTCTGTGAACATGTTCATGCCGATGGATATGAATTTCATCGTCTGTTAAAATTTTTCCTTTTTCCATGGAAAAAATCCTGTCTGTCACTGAGTTGATAAAATCGAATTCATGGGAAATCACAAAATAGCTAATATCAAGTTTGTTTAAAATCTGGGTCAATTTTTGTTTAAAATTATTATCCAGCCCAGCAGTGGGTTCGTCCAGCAAAAGCACTTCCGGAGACATGGCCAGAACCGCTGCCAGAGCCACCAGACGTTTTTGACCGCCGCTCAATTGATGGGTCACACTATTTTCAAGCTCTTCAATGCCAAGATTTTTTAAAACCTCTCTTGATATGTCAATGGCTCGCTGTCGTGAATATCCCAGGTTCAAAGGCCCGAAAGCCACATCATCCAGGACCATGGGACAAAACAACTGATCATCTGAATCCTGAAATAAAAGACCTATTCTGGAACGGATACCTGAAAAATCTTTTTCCGACTGCATGGGATTTCCAAACACTGCGATATTCCCTTTTTCAGGGGCACAAAGCCCCATAATGATGTGAAGAAGAGTTGTTTTACCACTTCCGTTGGGAGCCATCATCCCAATCCTGTCTCCTTTTTTTATTTCAAGATTCAGGTCATCCAATACCTTTATCCTGGAGCCGGGATATGAAAAAGAAATATTTTCAAGCCTGATAATGCAGGGCTGCGCTGTATTCATTGAATCCAAATCCATTCCGCCAGGACAAGTCCTGTGCCTATCAATGTCATTACCCCAAAAAAAATAAAATTCAATCCATTGGGAGGATATAGGTCAAGGGTATAAAATTTTTCTTTAAACCCCCGACATAGCATGGCCTGATACACCCGTCTGGCCCTTAAGGAAGCCCTGACAAAAAGCATTCCCGCAAGAAAGGCATAGGTCTTGTATGAGTGAAGGTTGGTTCCGGGCTTGAATCCCCTGAATTTTGCAGCCCGCAACAATCGTGTATATTCTGATTGAATCACTGCAATATACCGATAGGTCATAAGAAGCAGAAATACCAGTTTGTCTGGAACTTTCAGTCTATGTAGACCCGATCCTATTGAAGCGATGGGCATTGTGGCAATCAAAGCTGAAAATATCAGTAAAATAGCAATGGATTTCAGGGTAATCTTGGCACTGAGAAG
>JAOZST010000059.1:17730-20178 GCA_029939535.1 Desulfobacteraceae bacterium
GAAAGAAACACAGAACCCGGTTATAATACCCTCTATCAACATTACCGGAATATGGGCAGAAATTATGGCAATACAGGTTTTTAAAAATTCCTCGTTGGTAAACCATAGCGCAATTCCCAGAAGAAAAGAGGAAAGTCCCACGGAAAAAACTCCGGCCATGAAACCAGCTGCAAATGTCAGCCTGGAAGATCTTCCCAGCAAAGGTAAAAAAAGATAATAGGAAAGGACAGCCGGCACAGCCATGATCACGGCATTCACACCCAGGGCTGTTAAGCCTCCATATTGGAAGAACAAAGACTGAAGCACCAGTGCCGTGAGAATTGCCGGAAATGCAGCAGACCCCAGAAGCAGGCCCACAATTCCGTTTAAAATCAAATGCACGCTTACAGGACCGATATTGATATGAATCAAAGAAGCCACAAAAAAGGCAGAGGAAAGAATTGCCACATGAACCATTTGATCATACTCTATTTTTTTCAGCCCAACCACGGTACCGGCAATGGTAATGGACAGGCCCGCAGCCAAAACAGGGCCAGACAAAACACCTTCAGAAATATGCATTCTTTATTTTTCCTGCCAGTCTTCAAATTTCACCCAAAGAACAGCCCCAAGTTCAATATCTTTTTTTTCACCATTGTGCATCATTTTTTTTTCAGATGTATTAAGGGCTGCAAAGCCCCACCAGCCTGAACTAGGTGCACAATAGGAAAAAATTCCGTTTTGATCAGCTTTAGTTATCTGGGTTATCATATAATCTGTTGGAGCCATGGCTGTTTTATTCTGATTATAGAATTCTATCTCAACCTCTGCATGGGGGACAGGTTTTCCATTCAGTTTGACAATTCCTTGAAACAAATTTCCTGCATACAGTCCAAAGGGCCTGGACAAAGGTACAATCTCGGTCTTTAAGCCTATCTCTTTATCCCATCCTTTATCCTGGCCAAAGGCTGCGACAATGGTTTTAGTGTAGTGAATAATATAACAATCTTCAGCAGGTTCCCAATAGGCCTGGGGTTCCATGATAAAAGCATAGGCACCTGGTCTTTTAACAGGATATCCCATGGTCCACGCTGGCTGCCCCATTATGGTCAATGGAATCAGTTTTGTACCCAGTTCCTGTTTATTTCCATCCTTGACCACAAAAAACCTATCAGGCATAGCCAGTTCCATGCCAATGGCTTCAAAGGGGTGTGAAAATGAAAGGTTTAATTGAATTTCCCGATTATCATCCTGCATGATCATATTATCAGAGGGAATCACCATCCCAAAATGAGCCTGGATATTACCAGCTACAATAAACACAAGAGTAAACACCATTATTGCAATTCCCGGTACTTTCATCGGTACTTTCATTTTCTTCTCCTTAAAATAAGACAGAAATATCATTATTTCTTTATCCAGGCCCCATTGGACTTCTGGATAAATTCCCCGGACCTTGCCCTGTCTGCAAGCTGAAGGGCTCTTCGTTTTTCCACAAGCTTCAAAGATGTTTTCTGCTGTTTGGCAATATGGGAATAAATAGTTTTTCTATCCTTATTTTCATTGGCAATGATACTTTCTTTTGCCTTTTTCCCTGTTACAAAGGCAAGATAACCTTGATTATTTTCACCCACAATACCCTTGGCTTTTAAATCAACAATCACTGGCAGACGCTGTTTCATTCGTTCTTTGATGCTCTGGGCTGCACTTGTACCGGGAAATACCAGCAAACTTATCAAAACCAGAATATTAACGATGATTGTATATTTATATTTCATTTTTCCTCCTAATCTTTTTTATTTCGTCTTCAGCTGCATCAATGTCATCAAAAAAGTCATCCAGAGCTCTGTCTATTTTCACATTAACATCAATGGTAATGTGAATGGGCTTTATTTCAACAGGCTTGACTTCAACCTGGTGACTGGACTGACATCCAGTCTGTACCCAGAACGTAAGGAATAATGCTGTAAAACATAATCTCAGTGTCATGTTTTCTCCTTTTCTAGTTAAAGATTGTCTTTATTTTATTACCAAATTTCATAACCTGATTAAAGGGAAGTTTCAAATTTACATCCATTTTAATCCCCTGAAACCTTGACCCTGGGCTTGAACCATCCACCCTGACAAAAGAACCAATATCTTTTTTATATTCAAAGGGCAGCAGCCCGGCAGGTTTCCCATCCAATTGCATTTTGACATTTAATGTATCTTCAAAAGTATTTAACTCCAGTTTAGCCCATTTATAATCAAAATCCTTTAAGGCCTCCCTGGCAAGGTCCAGTTGGGCAAACTCAGGAGTATCCATTGGAATACCGGCTATAATTTTTTCCGTATTCTCAATTACTACACGTCCCCCGCTTCCAGGCGTGGAAAACAAAAAGCCATTGTCAAAGGAAATATTGCCATTGGAATACACCATGGGTATTCTCCCGTTTAAAGTACCCTCTCCTTCGGCATGGAATGCTCCCA
>JAOZST010000060.1:0-5772 GCA_029939535.1 Desulfobacteraceae bacterium
GATTGTAAGTTCAAAATTTTGAACCTATCGATCTGTGCGGTTAGCTATCAGCGGTTAGACGTTAACCTAAAAAGGTAAAGAGGATGTTGAACTATTTTATCAAAAAGCTAACCGCACCGGTAATTTTTTTTGTTTTATTGGTAAGGCATTTATTTTCCCTGATTCAGCTCCTTGTCCAGGTTAAATTTTTTCAGTTTCTGGTTCAAGCCGCTTTTACCAATGCCAAGAACCTGGGCTGCCTTTGTCTGAACATTTCCAGACAGTTTCATGGCCCTTTGAATCATCCTTTTTTCAACTGCAGCAAGGGTTTCTGACAACCCTGCATTTTCTGGAATTCCTTCCAGCTGAAGCCTAGTTCCTGAGTTCTGCCGGACTTGAATGGGCAGATCAGACAGGGTTATCAAATTGCCGTTGGAGAGAATGACAGCACGTTCAATTACATTTTCCAACTCTCTTACATTTCCCTTCCATTTATAGTCACACAGGACCTGGGCAGCCTTGGAATCTATTCCTTTTACAGGGCTTGGAGATGCCTGATCCCTGGTATATTTTTCAATGAAGTGATTGATCAGCAGTATGATATCTTCCTGGCGATCCCTCAAGGGCGGGATGGATGCCTTTACAACATTGAGCCTGTAATATAGATCTTCCCTGAAATTGCCTTTTTTGACCTCTTCTTCCAGGGTTTTATTGGTGGCAGCAATCAAACGAAAATCAACCTGGATGGGAGTGGTTCCTCCTACTCTTTCCACTGTACGTTCCTGTAGAACCCTGAGGAGTTTTACCTGCAGGGTCATTGGCAGTTCCCCAATTTCGTCCAGGAACAGACTCCCTTTGTCAGCCAGTTCAAACCGGCCTTTTTTCATGTTTGCCGCTCCAGTGAAGGAACCCTTTTCATGTCCAAAAAGTTCGCTTTCAAGCAATGATTCAGCAAAGGCTGAGCAGTTGACGGCAATAAGGGAATTGTCCTTTCTCAGACTGTTATAATGTATGGCTTTTGCTACTAGTTCTTTTCCTGTGCCGCTTTCACCTTCTATCAATGCAGTTGCATTGGTGGGTGCCAGCTTTTTAATGATTTCATATAATTCCTGCATGGGTTTGCTTTTCCCAATGATATTATCAAATTCATACCTTGAGTGCATTGCATGTCTGAGTATATTGTTTTCTTCCACAATCTTGTACATGGAGATGGCTTTATCAATATGGGCAATCAAGGCTTCATTTTCAAATGGTTTGAGTATAAATGTATATGCTCCCTTGTGCATTGCCTCCACAGCCTTTTCAACACTTCCGAAAGCCGTCATTATTATTACAGGCATGTCTGGCTTGATTTCCTTGATTTTTTTCAGCAGGTCAATTCCAGTCATACCCGGCATTTTTACGTCGGTAAGGACAAGATCAATCAATTGGGTGTTTAAAATATCCAGGGCTTCCATTCCGCTTGAAGCTGTGAATGATTTATATCCTTCTTCATGAAGAACCTCTCCAATAATCATGGGATAGTGTTTTTCATCATCAACAATTAAAATATTTTCCATTTCAATATAACTCCTAAACCGGTAAAGAAATCTTAATCGTAACTCCCAGGGGAGCTGCATTGGAAAGAAGGATACTTCCTTTGTGGGCCTCAATGATATTTTTGACAATACCAAGCCCAAGCCCGGTTCCAGTATCCTTGGTTGTAAAAAAAGGTGTCCATATTTTTTTTATCAGATCCTCTTTTATGCCAGCACCATTGTCAGTAAAACTGATATGAACATAATTGGATTCAAACCATGTGGAGATGGTAATGGATGGGTTTTCTTTCAATGCCTGAAATGAATTTAAAAAGATATTTAAAAAAGCCTGGTACAGCATTGCCGTATCCGCCATGATTTCAGGGGTATTTTTTTGATAATTTTTTATGATCTGGATTTTATGATTTTCAATTTCAGAAGCAAGAAATGACAGGTTTTTTTCAATGACATTTTCCAGGCTGCATGGCTGCAGATCCGGTATCCTTGGTTTTGCGAAATCAAGGAAATCTGTAATGATATTGTTGAGCCTGGCTGATTCTTCAACAATGATGTCCGGAATCTTACTGGCTGGATCCAGTCGGGCCATCTTCTTTTTCAGCAGCTGGGCACTGCTTTTTATTATTCCCAGGGGATTTCTTATCTCATGGGAAACACCTGCAGTCATTTCTCCTATTGCAGACAGATGTTCGGCCCGTCGCAACTTTTCTTCAAGTTTTAAACGTTCATCAGCCCTTTGTTCAATGATTTTTTCACCATTTTTTACAACAAATCTAAGGATGAAAAATAGAATACCCATGACGATGGCACAGGATACAACAATCAATCCCTGGAGTTTAAAGACCTGCTGGTAATCATCTGATATGTCCCGGACGATTTCAATGGCACCGATGACCAGCCTTTCTCCTTTGCGGGAGATTTGCATCTCCTGGGTTAAAGGGGCAAAAGTGATAATCTTTGTTTCCTGGGGAAACCAGAACATCAGCTCCAGGAAACTGCCATTTTGTACCAGTTTGGAAGTAGCCTGGTTCTTCATGGCCTTTTCATAGTTAACTCCGCCTGCATTTTCTTCTCCTATCCTGGTTTTATCAAAACTATAACTGATAATATTATCAGTACCATAAATGTTGACCATGTCAACATGGAAGCTATGAAGGGTTGATTGAATAACAGCATCCAGGAGCTTGTGCTGATCTTTTTCTCTGAGATTAATCTGCCCATGCTTAAATACAACCGGTGCAATAAACCTCAGGAAAATCTGATGATTAAGGTTCTCAACAAGGAGTGAATTGTATTCTTTGCTTTTTTCTAGAAGAATATTTCTAACCCAATGGGCATTTAAAGCAGCTATGACAATTGTGGCGGTGAGCATTACTATCAGGCTGGAGAAAGTAAAAGCTTTGACCAGAATAAAAGGGCGGACTCCCCTGGGTCTTGAAGGATTTTGTGGTATTTTTTTCACATTTTGCATTAATTTATATAATTTTTTCCATATTTTTACTGTTTTTAATTTGACAACCGTCTGTTTTATTTGCTATCTTTTTTAGCATAAGAGACGATTATACTTGACTTTAGAGTTATATCGTATCAAATTATAGTAATATATAGGTTATATATCAATATAAAAAAATAAATTGTATTGCATTCTGTCCAGAGGCATTGGGCTTGCCGAATAAGGATGAAAATGTATGGTATTTAGGAAAAAAGATCACCTTGTCGGGCTAGATATCGGCTCCGCCTTCATAAAAGCTGCTGAGCTTAAGTTCTCCAAAAAAGGCAATATTCTGGAAAAATTTGGAATGGCCCAGGTTCCCCCCGGGGCAATTGTTGAAGGGCGTATTGTTGATATGGAGGGGGTTGCCAACACCATCCGCACCCTGTTTAAAACCCATAAAATAAAAGAAAAAAATGTCGCCATATCAACGGGCGGACATTCTGTGGTAATCAAAACAATAAACACGGCTAAACTGCCTGAAAAAGAACTCCAGACAAATATCTATTCTGAAGCTGAACAATATATTCCCTACGATATTGATGATGTAAATATTGATTACCAGATTTTTGGCGAAAGTGAGTTTTCACCGGATCAGATGAATGTGCTGCTTGTTGCAGTAAAAAAAGATGTGGTGGCAGAGTATATCGAACTGATAACAATGGCAGGCCTGAATGCAAAAATAATAGATGTAGATACCTTTGCCCTGCAGAACATTTATGAAACCCTGCCCGATAGTGAATCCAGTGAGGTTACGATGCTGCTGGATGTCGGAGCATCAAAAACTTCTTTGAATATTTTAAAAGAAAAAGTTTCCATTCTGATGCGGGACAGTGTTTCCGGCACAGATCAGATCCTGGAAGAGCTGTCAAGTAAATTTGATATCAGCCTGGAAGAAGCAGACCTCATGATTCGTGGTAAGGGAAATATAGGAAAAGATCCAGAAATCATAGAGGGGATATGTCAGGATATTGCAAATACCTGGTGTGCTGAAATCTGTGAGGTGGCTAATACTTTTCAGTCCAATACAAATGAAGAAAGGGTGGAGAAAATAATATTGAGTGGAGGCGGCGGTTTTATTAAAGGTTTTTCTGACAGTCTGAAATCCGAACTTGATATTAAAGTCCTTACCATTAATCCCTTTGAAGGATTGATCGTTGCTGAGAAACAGTTTCCAGATGCAGTAGTGTCCGGGCTCCAGCTTCAGGCTCCCATCGCTCTGGGCCTTGCATTGAGAAGGGTGGATGATAAATGATAAGAATTAATCTTTTGCCCTTCAGGCTTGCCAGAAAAAAGGAAAATATTCGTCGTCAGGTGTCGATTTTTTTTCTGCTAGTTGTATTTATGATTGTCCTTCTGGCCTGGTACACCATTGGAATTGATCAGAAAATTGCCCAGAAAAAGGTGGAAATAATTAAGGTCAAGGCCCAGATTTCCCTTTACAGGGAAAAGGCAGGCCGGGTCACTGAAATAAAAAAGAAATTAAAAATTCTTGAGGAAAAATTAAAAATAGTTGGCTCCCTGAAAGAAAAGCGAAAGGAGCAGCTTGCTCTTCTGGAGGAAATGTCTGATAAGATTATTCCAGAGAGAATGTGGATTGAAAGCCTGAAATCTGATTCATCCCATGTAACAATAAAAGGGATTGCCTTTGATAATCCGACAATTGCAGATTTCATGAGGAATCTTGAAGCCTCTTCCATTTTTTCGGGTGTGGATTTAAAGCGGTCGAAAATTCAAAAATTTAAGGATGATATCATGCTTAAATCCTTTGAATTGCTTTGTAGAAAAAAATCAGCGGAACCTGAAGATAGTGGTAAGGACAAAAAAGGAAAATAATGGCAGCAGATACAGGAAAAAATAAAACCAGAGAAAAAATAGCTTCTTTATTTGCAAAGGTCGGAGGGCTCACTAAATTACAGCGTCTGCTCATCTGCGTCTTAACCTTTGCAGTAATTGGCGGCAGTTATTACTATTTTATTTTTATGCCTAAAAATAAAAAATTAACAGCAGTTAAGGCTGAACATAAGACCCAGGTCAATAAGCTGGCAAGCTTTAAACGTAAAGCCAAAGTGCTGAATGAATACGAGGAGAAAATGGAAAAGGTCCAGGAAAAATTTCTCGTTGCCATGAATGCATTACCGGATAAAAAAGAAGTACCTTCGCTGTTGACAGGGGTGTCCAGGGCTGGAAGCAATGCCGGACTGGTGTTTTTGCTTTTTCAGCCGGAGCCGGTTGCCAACAGGGAGTTTTATCAGGAAATTCCACTTTCAATGAAGGTCCAGGGCAGTTATCATCAGATTGCTGATTTTTTCTTCCAGGTGGCAGGTCTGAATCGGATTGTTAACATTAAGAATATGTCCATGAATGTCGACAAAAAGGAACGAGGCATGATTCAGATGAGTTGCAGTGCGGTTACCTATATGTTTTCAGAACCTCAAGAAAAAGCCGGCACAAAAAATAAAGGAAAGAAAAAAGGATAACCCTGACAGAGATGGTTAAAATAATTAAAATATTAATTCTTCTGGTAATGTTTACCTTTCTCCTATCTTCATGTGAAAAACAGCCTGATACAAAAAAAAAGGAGGCATTGCCTGTCATTGTGTCCAGACCCATTTTGGCTCCTGGAACCGGAAATCATGAAAAACCTGTATCTGCCCAATCAATTGCAGACAAATCAGAGCCAGGCAAATCAGAGCCAGGCAAATCAGGGACAGGCAAATCAGGGACAGGCAAAGACACAAAAGAAGTATCCATTCAAAAATCTCA
>JAOZST010000060.1:5872-20152 GCA_029939535.1 Desulfobacteraceae bacterium
CAGGCAAATCAGGGACAGGCAAAGACACAAAAGAAGTATCCATTCAAAAATCTCAAACCAAAGTCAAAGCCAAAATCAAAATTGGAGAAGAAAAGGCTCAAGCCAAGTCGGAACAGGTAACTGAGGAGTTAGCGAAAAGGGAGCAGGCTGTTGAGAAAAAGACCGGCTATGACCCCTTGGGACGGGTTGATCCATTTCTATCCCTGATCCAGGAAAAAGAAGAACCAATTGATGCGATTCCTGATATTGAAGAAAAACCAAAACGGATGCTGACTCCCCTTGAAAAGATTGAATTAAGCCAGATAAGGCTTGTTGCAGTTGTCCTCATGAAAAACAGGCAGATTGCCATGGTGGAAGAAGCTACTGGAAAAGGGTATGAAATAAAAATTGGAACCTATATAGGTAAAAACGGTGGGCAGGTTTCTAAAATTAACCAGAACAGTATTATCATTACAGAACATGTGAAAGATTATAAAGGAAAACGAAAAGAACGTTTTCAGGAAATAAAAATTCATAAAAAAGAGAGTGGAGAATAATATGCCGTTTTTTCAGTTTGATAAAAAATTATATAGACTTTTATTGGTTGTTGCGGCGTTGGCTCTATATCTTGTGGCAGGGTGTGTGGCCCGGGAAAATAATATCAAACCCCAGACGTCTGCATCAGATGAGTCCTCTTCATCCCAGAAAAGTACTTCCGTACAAAAGAGCATCCCCGGTCAAAGGAGTGTTCTGGGTATTGAAGTTGAAAAAGATGACAAAACTATTGAAATACAAATTAAGGGGAATCAAAAATTAACATATACTTCCATTAAACAGCCCTTTCCTTTTGCCATATGTTTGTATCTTCCTGAGACCAGTATTGAGCCCGACCTTATTTCAGGCCTTATTTCCGGCCAGGTCCCAGGTCTCTTGCCTGGTGAGATAGAGGACAAGACAATAGGGGGCCTTAAATTGTCCTATGCAGATCAGAACGAGACAATCGTAAAAATACAGATTCTTTTGAATCAAGATATTCCCTATGAAGTTATAGAGGATGGAGATAAATTACGGGTTGTCCTTTCAATGGGGCCAATGGAGAAATTGGCGGATATAAGCTCTGAACAGGCTCCTTCCAAAGAGATCACCATTGCATCTGCCAAAGAAAATGCCAGTCAGAACCCCTTGGTTCTGTCTGACAGATCTGTTATGACCAATATAGAATTCAATACTACGAACTCAGGGAAATCCCATATCCGGGTTGATACCAGTCACCCTATAAAGTATGATATCACCAGTACAACTGACAATATAGTGAATTTAAACCTCTATAACACAAAGATTCCAAGCCATCATCAGCGTCCTCTTTTAACCAGGTATTTTAATTCTGCTGTGGAAAGCATAGAACCAAAAATAATGCCTGGAAAACCAGAGGATTCAAAGATAGAGATAAAAATTAGAGATCAGGTACCATATCAGATCGTCCAGGACCAGAATACCATTAGAATGGTGTTTGAACCCTCTGGTGTTGAGCCGCCTGCCTTTGACAAGGCCAGAAAAAAACTTTCTTCTGGGGCTGTAAAGCAAAACAATTCACCTGCCATGGCCTCAACAGGTAATGGTAAAAATAATGTAGAAAACCAAGAATCAGAAACCCTGATACCCGGTCAATCTCCTCCAAGGTATACAGGAGAAAAAATAAAGTTGGATTTTTATGAAACAGACATAAAAAATGTGTTCAGGATACTCAGGAGCGTTTCCGGACTGAATTTTGCCATTGATAAAGATGTACAGGGAAAGGTGACAATGACTCTGGAGAATCCTGTCCCCTGGGATCAGGTACTGGATTTGTCATTGAAAATGAATGGTCTGGGAAAAAAGAAAGAGGGCAATGTGGTCCGTATCGCAACACTGGAGACCCTGGAACAAGAGGAAAAGGCTTTCCAGGATGCCATTGCAGCTAAAAAGAAATCCCTGGAACAGAAAATAAGTTTTGAACCCCTTTTTACTGAATATATCCCCATCAATTATTCCGATGCCAAGGCTGATATCAGCCCTCATCTGGAACAGATTCTTACGGAAGATAGAGGGAAACTCTCGGTGGATCAACGGACCAATATGATTATTATCACCGATACCCAGGCCAAAATAGACCAGGCCCAGGAAATTATTTACAGGCTGGATACGGTAACTCCCCAGATAATGATAGAAGCAAAGGTGGTTGAAGTGACAAAGGAGTTTTCAAGGAGCATTGGTCTTGAGTGGAATCTGTCCAATGCTGCAAGCGTTACTTCCGGGTTTACGGATGATTTTAATATTTCCGTTAATCAACCATCTGGCAGCGGCGTTAATCTGGATTTTTCATTTTTCAGGTTGTTTGGATCTTCAGTGGCTGCCTTAAATGCTCAGCTTGAAGCTTCTGAGGAAAAGGGAGAGGTAAGGATAGTCTCCTCCCCCAGGATATTGACCCTGGATAATAAAAAGGCCAAAATAAAACAGGGCCTTGAATATGCATATCTTGAGCGGGATGATGCCGGGGGCTCTTCCATAAAATTCAAGGATATTGACCTGCTTCTGGAGGTCACCCCCCATGTCACACCGGATAAACGTATCTCCATGACTCTTTATCTCACTAAAAATGATATTGCAGGTGAAACTTCCACCGGGGTTCCAACCCTGGCCACCAATGAGGCTGAAACAGAGCTTCTCGTGAACAACAATGATACAGTAGTGATCGGTGGTGTTGTCAAGACAAGTAAAAGCAATAACAATAGCGGGCTGCCTTTCCTTTCCGGTATACCTGTTCTTGGATCACTTTTTGGCACAGATACAAAGGTGGATAACCGGAATGAGCTGCTGATATTTTTAACGCCGTCAATTGTTCAGCTTGAACAAAAACGGCATGTCAGAAAATGAAATAAGTTGCCATATAACAAGAGAGAATATTCGAGCCAATCAATAAAATTCTAATAATTCAATAGTATAAGAATTGGCATTTAGTCATTAGGCTTTAGCCAACAGCTAAAAGCTCGCGCGATAGTGCGCTAAGTTCAATAAAGTTCCGATAATTTGATTTCAGCTTTTTTGGCAAGACTTGACCTTTCCGGTACCAGTTTTAATACCAGTTTCCACGATCTTATTGCCTGGGGTATCAATCCCTTTGCTTCATAGGCCTGGGCCAGATCTGCATGGAGGACGGCATTATCAGGATTTCTGTGCAGGCATTTATGCAGGTAATCCATGGCCTGGTTTACCTGACCGGTCTGAAGGTAGACCTGGGCAAGTCCATGGGAGGCTGCTGTAAACCAGGGCAGTTCATCAAGGGCTTTTGTGAAATAGGTTTTTGCCAGGGGAAATTCTTTTTTTCCAAGATATGCCCACCCGATATTGGAAAGAGGGAAATGGGGGGTTGCGTACAAAAGATCTTCTAAAACCCTGTCAAAGCTCTCAATGGCCATATCCCATTTTTTCTGGCGAAGATATACCGCTCCCAGATTATTAACTGCCTCAATATAGTCCGGTTTAAGGGATAATGCCTTTTTAAAGGATGCCATGGCCAGGTCATCTCTTTTTTTTCCCATATAAGCCAGGCCCAGACTATTGTGTAGATAGGGATCATTGGGAATGGTTTTTTCAGCTTCAAGAAATTTTCCCAGGGCAGCTGTATAATTCCCCTGGGTCTGGAAAATATTACCTTCTTTTTTTATGGCCCGGGCAATTTTGATTTTATCGGGCTGACTGTAGGAAGCAGCACAGGATGAAATTATAAAACTTATGAGAATTAGAATTACAGGATTTTTCATGAACTTCAGTTTCCTCTGGGTCTGTTGAGTTACTATTCCAGGGTCAATAATTTAATATCTTCTGTTTCCAGGAACTTCATGGCAGTGGCATCTGGTTTCTGCCGGGCAATAAAGAGTTTTTCCTTTTCCTTGGCAACATATATTCCCTGAATGGTTTCAACCTTCCCCTGGTAGGTAAAAGAGGGATTTTTCCAGTTGGAATATCCAAGGCGGGTAAATAGTACCAGACTTATTTCAGCCATTGTCAGACCAGGGGAAATAGTGAGTATATGATAGCCTTTCTTCTCAAGCTCCGTAAGGGCCAGGCCGTAAACACTGCCCAGGTTAATCAGAAGGTCGGGCATGCCTTTCTGGGTGATACGTCCAAAAGATGCTTCCATTTTAATTTTTTCAAAGACAAAGACAACCTTTTCTTCCGGGATATATGGGTAGGGAGTGGCAGATAAAAGTGTTGAGATGAGCTGGCCTGGATTGGCTGGCCTGTCATCCATGGATTTTTTCATTATGCCAAAATCATGGGCAATGGCCAGGGTCTTGTTTATCTCCTGGATATTTATCTGTTTCCAGTATGCTTTGATATTTTTTACAAGATCCCTTCCCAGGGCTTTACCAAGACTTCCAGGAGGAATGATTAATGTCTTTTTTCCATACCTGTCTTCAATGATAGGAGTTTTGGACAGATTCAATATTAAATCCGGCCTGGCTTTGTTTCCGGGAAAATACATTTGGCCCTGGTTGATCAGGGTGCCTTTGATCAATGCAGCATATCGTTTGAGCCGTATCATCTGATGGGGGGGGATCACAGGGAGCACTTGATCCGGTGATGGTGAGCCAGGTGTTTTATAAATGGATTCAACACCCTTGCTGCTGTGTTTTAAAAAGGATTCAAACCAGGGCTGGGCAAGGATGGAAGGGTCTGGTATCACCACCTGGGTTCCGCGATAAATTTTGTCTATATTTTTAATGTCAGGATTGAGTCGGGTAAAGGTTTCCTGGGCTTCCTTTGTTATGGCTCCGCCTTTTTTAAGAAATTCCTTGCTTAAAAGTGTAGACACGGTGTCACCATCCTGTATTGTGTGCTTACGAACAAAGGAATCCAGGTCTAATACGTCAGGGGTGGCTGAAAATTCAATAACAGGAACTTCTACTATCCCAGGTATTTCCTGCTCATAGAACTGCTTTTCAATTTTTTTTAAAGGGATTAAAATTGTAATTCCTGGTTCTATGGTATCTATATTCCTGATTTCAGGATTTATAATATTGAAAATTTTTAAAAATTTAGGGAAATCTTTTTCAGAGATCTCCCCTTTTTTCCTAAGGATTTTATAGAGCCAGTCATCTTTTTTGACCTGGTAGGGTTCACACAGAATATATTCATCCTCATGGGTAAATATAGAATATTGTTTATAATGAGTCTTTACTCCGGAAGCATGCAAACAATCTGGCAGCAGAAGGATAAAAATCATGAAAACTATGGGATGTATTCTGGACAATAACTCATCCTTTTTTACTGGTTATAAATGCAATCTTTTGGCAATTTTTCCTGAAATTTCCTGAACAAAATCCTGAAAGTCTTTTTTAGAAAGCCGGTTTTCCTGGGACGGGACTAAATTGGAGTCATCTGATGAGACCAATTGGGGCTGGTTGATATACTTTGGTTCTGGCTGAATATGATAAGCATCAGGGATGATTTTTTTAAAATACAGGTCCTGGAAGTCTGAAAATTTGATGGCATGTGCTGTGGCATCCAGTATGGCAGTTTCATCTTGGGAAATAATTCCCTGGTCAAGGGCTTTGACCAGTCCGGCAAGGCATTCGCCACCCTGGGTGCAGGTAATATGACCATTCTTGTTTGCTGTTAACTGCCAGTCCATGATGGATTGTTCTGTAACCTGGACAAAAAAGACGTTCTGGTGTGTGCTTGTCCTATTGTATTCTTCAGTTATTTTAATGACCCTTGGCATGGAAACCGGGTTCCCAATCATGGCTGCCTGGGCAACACTGGGCCTGGTATCAACGGGTATGAACTTACGTTTGGTTTTGTCGGGTTCCAGATAATATTGATACACCGGATCAGCATGCTGGGACTGGACCCCGACAATTTTAGGAAGAGATTGAATAATGCCGGCTTTATGGAATTTTAAAAATCCATTCATCACTGCAGAAATATTACCGGCATTTCCAATGGGAACCACCACAACTTTGTCTGTCATATCCCAGTCAAAATCCTGGGCGATCTCATAGGAATAGGATTCCTGCCCCAGAATCCGCCAGGGATTTTTTGAATTTAAAAGAACCACTGGGTATTGACTGGAAAGATGTTCCACAATCTTCATGCAGTCATCAAATACGCCTGGGATTTCAAAGACTTTAGCTCCACTGCCCAGGGGTTGGGACAGCTGCTGGGAAGTTACTTTCCCATGGGGCAAAAGCACGGCTGATTTGATCAGGGGGCCAAGATAGGATGCATACAGGGCAGCGGCAGCTGATGTGTCACCTGTGGATGCGCATATTGCAATGACATCAGATACAAGTTCCTGGTCAATGAGATATTTGATGCTGGAAAGGGCGCTGGCCATGCCCCGGTCTTTAAAGGATGCAGAGGGGTTTTGGCCGTCATTTTTATAAAAGAATTTTAATCCGGCTTTTTCCTGAAGATGGCTGCTGGCCTCGATAACAGGGGTATGCCCCTCTCCCAGATAAAGTATGGAGGAAAGAGGCAGGCAGGAACCAATGAATTCGTGGTAACGATAGATTCCTTTTAATGCTGGAATTTTTAAGATTTTACGATAGTCAAATATCTTCTGCCATAGGGTGCCGGGAATTTTGGTCAGGTTATGGGCATTTCTATCATGGAGCAGCAATACCTGGTTGCAGTCCGGGCAGACATACAAAAGCTTTTCAATGGAAAACTCTGCTGAACAGCCAAGGCACCTGTAAAAAAGTTCTCCTTCAGGTTTTGGAATTATGTGAGGCTTGATCTCCTCGGGAAATAAATCAAGATTCATTTTCAATTGTTTTCTGGCCTCCCATATAGGATACAAGGGCATCTGGAATTATAACAGATCCATCAGCCTGTTGATAGTTTTCTAAAATAGCGGCAAAGGTTCTACCCACGGCAAGACCGGAACCGTTTAAGGTATGGCAGAACTCAGGTTTTTTCTGGCCCTGCCTTCTAAAACGGATATTGGCACGTCTGGCCTGAAAATCAAGGCAGTTGCTGCAGGAAGAAATTTCTCTGTATTTATCCTGGCCCGGCATCCATACTTCAATGTCGTAGGTTTTTGTAGCTGAGAATCCAAGATCTCCAGTGCACAATGTGGCGACCTGAAAGGGCAGTTCCAGACGTGTAAGAATGGTTTCAGCATTGGCCAGTAGAGACTCCAGTTCATCAAAGGAAGATTCCGGGGTGGTAATTTTGACCATTTCGACTTTGTTGAACTGATGCTGGCGGATCAGGCCCTTGGTATCCCTTCCATAGGACCCTGCTTCAGATCTGAAACAGGGGGTATAGGCGGTAAATTTCAGGGGCAGTTTTTCCTGATCAAGTATTTCTCCGGCATGGATATTTGTTACAGGAACTTCAGAGGTTGGGATCAGATAATAATCCAGTCCCTCCAGCTTGAACAGGTCTTCTTCAAATTTCGGCAGCTGGCCAGTACCGGTCATGGTGGTTTTATTGACAATAAAAGGGGGCAGGGTTTCCCTGTATCCATGCTCTTTTGTGTGAATATCCAGCATGAAATTGATCAAGGCCCTTTCCAGTTTGGCACCAGAGCCATAGTAGAGAGGAAAGCGGGAGCCGGTCAATTTGGCTGCCCTGCCAAGATCCAGTATGCCCAGGTCTTCACCAATATCTGCATGGTCTTTGATCTTAAAATCAAATTTTCTTGGGGTTCCTATGGTCCTTTCCAAACGGTTCTGGGTATCATCCTTTCCCTTTGGCACATCATCATGGGGCAGGTTGGGGAGGGCGATGAGAAAATTCTGAATTGCTTCCTGAATAGCTGTCAATTCCCTGTCAAGGGTTTTGATCTCTTCTGACACAACCCTCATTTTGTCAATGTTTGGCTGGGCATCCCTGCCTGCTTTTTTCATCTGGGCAATGTTGTCGGAAACAATATTCCGTTCATGTCTTAAATCTTCAATTTTAAGTAAAAAAGATTTCCTTTTTTCCTCATTTTTCAGAAGGCCTGAAAAATCAATATCAGCCCCTCTTTTTTCCATTCCTTTTTTAACAAGGCCTAAATTGTTTTTTATATATTTTAAATCCAGCATTTAAATCCTTAATTCTACCTGGTTAATAATTGCTAAGTTATGATTATAAAAGATTCTTCACAATTGTATTCAGATAACATGGGCCATGTAAACAGTCAATGATTATTGCAGGTTGACAATTGGCAACAAGTGTATAATATTTTTTCAAAACTTTTTTTTGTAATAAAAGGAAAGACAATTATGGAAGAACTGAAAAATACTAAGAATACTGTGCTGACACAGATAGCTGAAAGGCTTGATGCTCTTTCTAAAGAAGAACTTGAAGAAAAATACTCATCCATTGAAAATAAGTTGTTTGAGTTTGCTAATTTTATGGAAGCCCATCTGGCTTTTTTATATACTTCCACACATACGGAGATACCCACGGAAGCCATTATCAAAAGAGCGCTTCACATTGAAAAAGAAGTGGTATTGCCAGTGTTTACCGATGCAAAAAATACCATTCAGCTCTATAAGATTACTGATTATGGAAAAGACCTTGTAACCAGTAAAAATGATGTGCTGGAGCCTGACCCTGAAAAATGCAAAAAAATATCACTGGATGAAATTGATATAGCCATTATTCCTGGTTTAGCTTTTGATGATAAGGGGGGAAGGATTGGTTTTGGTAATAATTATTATACCAAATTAATTACAAAGCTTCCGGAAACCTGTAGAAAAGTGTCTCTGGCCTATGAAGAACAGATTGCAGATCAAATCCAGATGGAGTCACGTAAATTTACTGTGGATATTATCATTACAGATAAAAGGATTATCTATAAAATATAGGGAAACCATATAAGTTTGACAAAATCAGGGGAATAGTTTTCTGGTTAAAGCCATTCTTATCCTATCCAGCTGGATTCAATGCAGATCCAAATGCTTCCAGATCTGGTGTTTTACCCATGACAATAAGGGTAGTCTCAGGCTCTAAAATCGTTTCAAAATGCGGGGCAAACAGCATTTCTCCGGCTTCCTGTTTGACAGCTATGATGATCAGATTAAAATTTTGACGGATACCTGAGTCTTTTAAGGCAAGATTGGTATAGGGGGAGTTTTTAGGCACAAAAAGTTCTTCGATTTGGATGGCATCACTTTTTCTGGACAATGCCACATCAAGAAAGGTGCTGACATTGGGGCGAAGCAATTTTAAGGCCATGGACACGGCTCCGGTATCATAGGGGTATTCCACTTTGTTGGCACCGGCAACTATGAGTTTTTTACGAACGCCTGGGCTGCTGGCCCTGGCCATGATAAAAATATCAGGATTCAATTGCCTTGCTGTCAATACCAGGAAAACATTTGCCGCATCAGTTGCCAGGGCCGCCACCAGAAAGCTGGCTTTTTTAATCCCTGCTTTTTCCAGAAGTTCTTCTTCCAGGGCATCGCCGATGAGAAAATTTACCTTGTCTTTTTTTAACAGATCTGTCAGCCCCTCATCCTGCTCCAGGACCACGATATTTTCTGTGTCATCTTTTACAAAGTTGCATAATACCTGGCCTATACGTCCATACCCGCAGACAATATAATGGTTTTCCATTTTTCCAATTTTTTTATCCAACCTCTGCCTCCCTAACAATGTCTTTATTTCGCCTTCAACAACAGATTTTATGATCACCCCAGCTAGGTAAAGATAATATCCCGCACCTGTAAATATGAGGATTATGGTAAATATCCGGCCGGTATTGGTGGGTTCATGGACTTCAAGAAAACCAACAGTACTGAGGGTGATTGCGGTCATGTATGCAGCATCCAGAAGATTCCACCCCTCAATAAGCATATATCCGGATATGCCGATACCGAAAACACAAACAGCAATAAAGATGGCAATTTCCATTTTTAAAATCTGATTCATTCTAGGTATAGATACTTTTGTTCAGGGTAAAAAGCAAGGTAAGATTCTCAGGATTATCAAGCCCCTATCTTCTTGACGGACTCATTGGTTGCTGATAAAAAGGGGTGCATGAATGATGAACCAAAGAAATTTTCACAATGGCGCAGGAATATGGTGGATACCCAGATCATTGCCAGGGGCGTGAAAGACCCCCTTGTGATCCAGGCTATGACCCAGGTTCCCCGCCACCTTTTTGTGAGTGAGGCCCTGGCAGACAGCGCCCATGGGGATTTCCCCCTTCCCATTGGAGAAGGCCAGACCATATCCCAGCCTTATATTATTGCCGAAATGACCCAGAGCCTTGAACTAACAGGATCTGAACGGGTATTGGAGATTGGAACAGGTTCTGGATACCAGGCAGCTATCTTGTCAAAAATTGTATATAAAGTATATACAATTGAGCGGAATAATATTTTGTTTTTACAGACCAGAAAACTTTTTGACAGACTAAAATACCATAATATTGTAACCAGGTATTCCGACGGAACCCAGGGATGGAAACAGGAAAGTCCCTTTGATGCCATTATTGTGACTGCTGGCGGGAATCAGATTCCAGAGCCCCTGGTGGACCAGCTTGCCCCCGGGGGCAGACTGGTCATGCCTGTGGGAGGACATCATTCCCAGGAATTATTAAAGCTTAAAAAAACCAAACATGGTATAAAAACAACTAACCTTGGCGGATGCAGATTTGTAAAACTTATTGGCCAGCATGGCTGGAATGGATAGGAAATAGGACAGCGGGTTTTATGATAAAGGATTTTAACGGGAAATCCCTTGTAAAAGAATTGCTCATGGGGTTCTGTCTTGGCACGGCCAATATTATTCCCGGGGTTTCCGGGGGTACCTTTTTACTTGTTTTTAAAATTTATGAACGGGTTTTTGCCATTGTGAATCAGATCAATAAATCCTTTGTTCTGGGATTTGGGGTACTTGGTTTCCAGGTTGTGAAGAATTTTGGCAGGAATGGGAGTTTTTTGGATTTTATGGGATATGTAAAGGAAAGGGATTTTTTTTTCCTTGGGAAATTGGCTATTGGCGCCCTTGTCGCAATTCTTGCACTTTCCAGTCTCATGAAATATTTGCTTGTTTATCATTTTTCCATGACCTATTCCCTTTTTTTCGGGTTGATTCTGGTTTCGATTATCATTCCAATTAAAATGCTTGAATCAATAAAAGGCTATTTATTTTTTTTTATATTGCTGGGAATGGTTTCAACCATTTCTGTTTCCTGGCTGGTAAATCCCTATGATAAGGTAAAAATCAAATCAGATAATTTTGAACGTCAGTATCAGCTCCTTTATCCGGAAGGAAAGAGTGCCAATGCCTCCCCGGAAGATGAGAATACCCCTGGAGAGGAGAAAACTGGTACCCGGGTTTCAAATCCTGAAGATAAACCAGAACTTTTTGCATTTACCGGTAAGTACACCATGGACGAATATCTATACGCCGGCATCTGCGGAGCAATCGCCATTTCCGCCATGGTACTTCCAGGTATAAGCGGGTCACTGGTTCTGATTCTCATGGGTGCCTATTTTGATATTATATCTGCCCTGGCAGCCTTGAAATCAGGGCATATGGATACCCTGATTTTTCTTGGTTTTTTTGGTGTGGGGATCGTGGTTGGCGGTCTGATCTTTGCCCGGCTGATCAATTTTGCATTAAAACGGTATTATAATGCCACAATGGCTTTTCTAATCGGTTTGATGGCTGGATCACTATATGCCCTGTGGCCCTTTAAAAAGGTGGTTATCATGGCCAGACAGTATGTCAGGCAGGATGGCGGGCTTGGCATTATTGAAAATGCTCGGATTTATACCAACATCAATATCCTTCCCCGGGCAGGCGATCAACTTTTGTATGGCTTGGCATTTTTCCTTGTGGGTTGTGGAATCATGTATGTTTTTATCCGGGTAGAGTCTTCCCGGGCATCATGATCTCCATGGGTGCCAGGTTTTTACTATGCCCGGTTTGTATTATATTGGGGCTATAAAGATTCAGGGGTAAAGGCTATTACCTGGTCGATTAAGCTGGTATTGCAAAAAAGCATGACAAGTCTGTCAATTCCCAGAGCAATACCGGCTGCATCTGGCACGGCTTCAAGATCAGTAAGAAATTTTTCAGGCAGGGGCAGTGCTTCCTGCCCCCGACTGGCGCGGATTTTATTTTCTCCTATAAATCTCTGTCTTTGCTGGACAGGATCAATGAGTTCAGTAAATCCGTTTGCCAGCTCAATACCTGCCACATAGAGTTCAAATCGCTGGGCAAGACTTTTGTCTTCTGGCTTGAGCCTGGCCAGTGCTGCAAGGGGGGCTGGGTAATCGTACAGGATACAGGGCTTTTTGATGCCAAGTCGAGCTTCTATTTCAAACCCCATTATTTCATGAAAACTGCCGTCTTCAAGGGCCTGGATAGAAGTTTTGGAGCTATATCTTTTAAAGGCTTCCTCAACAGTCATCCTTTGAAAAGGTGTTTCAAGATCAATGGGCATATCCTGGTAGATAAGGCTGGTTCCCATGCCCAGACTTGATGCAATATGCTGAAAAAGGAGCTGGCACTGGTCCATTAAGTCAAGATAAGTCTCTTCCTTTGCATACCACTCCAGCAGGGTAAGTTCAGGTAGATGGGAAGGGCTTCTTTCATCCTTTCTGAAACATTTGCATATCTGGAAAATTTTTTTAAAATTCAAGGCCAGGAGGCGTTTCATGCAAAGCTCCGGAGATGCCTGGAGATATTGGTCTTCTGATATGACAGGATCAATATGGGCCTCCGGGATAATGGAAGGGCAGCGGATGGGAGTCTCCACTTCAATATAACCATTGGAAATGAAAAAATCCCTTATGCATTGAATTACAAGGGATCTTGTTTTTAAATTTTTAAAAAGCTGGTGACGGGTCATTGGATTAAAAAGCTAGGCAGATTTTATTTCATAAATATCTTATTTTATTTCATAAAGATTTTTGGGCCTGTCCTGGAGATAAATCCTGTCAAACTTGGTTTTATCTGCCCTATCATAAAATTCATACCCTCTTTCCTGGCATTTTTTACAGGCATTAATGGGAATATGTACTCCAAGGATATGATGGCCGGGACTGGCTTTTGAATCAATTTCAAAGCTGCCTCCGCAGTCCCTGCAGATCCAGATTTTTTCCTTTTGGCGGTCAAGGATATTGTCCGTGTCATAGAAGACTTCCCTGTGGCGGACCATGAGCTCCCCGGGCTGGCCGGTTTCTTCCTGTAATATATCCTTCTGGTTCCAATAGACATTGATCTGGTCTGTGGTTTTTTTAATTTTGTCTGTAATGCTGACCGATTGTTTTAGTTTTTCCGGGTTGTAATCAGGCTCCACAACACCGGAATAATCAAGGCCTGCCATGGCAAGGATTATCCCCAGATTGACATAGGGCAGGGCCCCTTCAATGGAATATCCACCTTCAAGCACAGCAATGTCTGGCTTGAGCATGGAAGTGAGTTTTGCATATCCCTGGGCTGAAAAATTCATATTGGTCAAAGGATCAGTGTAATGGTTATCCTGGCCAGCTGAATTGACCACAATATCTGGTTTGAATTCTGCCAGTATGGGCAGCACACAATTGCGGATCACATAGAGATATCCTTCGGTGGAAGTTCCAGGTGGCAGGGGGATATTCAGATTGTATCCTTTGGCATTGGGGCCGCCCAGATCTCCTGGAAATCCTGTTCCCGGATACATGGTCCTGCCGTCCTGGTGCAGGGAAATAAACAAAACATCCGGGTCATGCCAGAAAATATCATTGGTACCATCTCCATGGTGGCAGTCCGTGTCTATTATGGCAATCTTTTTGACGCCGAATTTGGATCTGATATATTCCACCATGATCGCTTCAATATTGATATGGCAGAAGCCTCTTCCTCCATGGGAAACCCTCATGGAATGATGGCCCGGAGGCCGAACCAGGGCAAAGCCATTTTTGATTTCCCTGTTCATGACTGCGTTGGCAATGGACTTGGCACCTCCGGCACTGATGAGATGGGACTCTGTGGTAATGGTTTCTTCATCCGGCACGCAAAAATGGGTTCTCTGGATATCATGGATAGTGGCAAGGTCTGGTTTATATTCAATGATATCCTGGATATCAAAAATACCTTCTTCACTAACCTGGTCCTGGGTATACAGCAGCCGCTCTTCTCTTTCAGGGTGTGTGGGATCAATGGCCCAGTCAAAGGCGGGGAAGAATACCAGTCCTGTTTTGTTCAATGCTTTTAACATTTTTCCTCATTATTTTATTTCAAAGCCGTTTCATAACCTTTGATCAGACCCGGTTTGAGTTGGATTTTTGTTCTGAATATTTTCCCTCTGGGTGAAAAATTCCG
>JAOZST010000220.1:0-5756 GCA_029939535.1 Desulfobacteraceae bacterium
TCTTGGTAGGCTTTTACCCCACCAACTAACTAATGGTCCGCAGACTCATCTCCAAACAATTGCTTTCAAGAAGAGGCAATCTTTCATTAATTAACTTGTGTTAATCAATTTTATCCGGTATTAGCTATCCTTTCAAATAGTTATCCCAGACTCGAAGGTAGATTATCTACGTGTTACTCACCCGTGCGCCACTCTACTCAGGATTGCAAGCAATCCCTTTCTCGTTCGACTTGCATGTGTTAAGCACGCCGCCAGCGTTCATTCTGAGCCAGGATCAAACTCTCCAGTTATAATCCTTTTTCTAAAACTTTTTTGGTCCTGCTCCTTGTTCTACAACAAGAACTGGACCCGCTCATTTCTTCTTCACTGACCAATTTTCAAAGATCAAACTTACTCACTCAAAAAAAAACTCCCCGAGGACACTTAATCCGTCTCTCGTGAAGACCGACGTATAATACCTGAAAAAAAATTTAAGTCAACTCTTTTTTTAAAATAATTTAAAAAAATTTTTCCAAGAAACATTTTTTATAGTTTGCTTGACAAAAATATAACTCATATACACAATGCAGCTATCACTGGATAGACTGATGTATAATTAACTCATATAATGAATCCATTTAAATTTACAAAAAGGGGAAAAAGTATGAAAAAATTATTTGGTGTTATTGCTTTATCTATTATTCTAACGGCCTCCACAGCCTTTTCCGGCACCCTTGAAGATGTTAAGAAAAAAGATGTTTTGACTTGCGGCATCAGTGAAGGTGTTCCCGGCTTTTCAATTCCAGATTCCACAGGGCAATGGAAAGGGTTTGATGTGGATATGGCAAGAGCTGTTGCAGCTGCCGTCCTGGCAGACCCACAAAAAGTAAAATTTGTTCCTCTGGCGTCAAAACAGAAAATTATTGCTGTATCTTCCGGCCAGGTTGACCTGACTTCCAGAACAACCACATGGACCCTGAAACGAGATGCAAAACAAGGTGTTGATTTCACTAAAATCGTTTTTTATGACGGCCAGGGGTTCATGATTTCTAAAGCTTTGGGTGTGAACTCGGCAACAAATATCGATGGTGCCACGGTATGTGTAACCGCCGGTACCACCTCTGAACTCAATCTTGCTGATTTTGCAAGGGCCAATAATCTTAAAATAGAAGCCCTTGTTTTTGACGGCAAAAAAGAAGCCCTCAATGCCTATGCAACAGGCAGGTGTGATTGTTTTACCACTGACGTCAGCCAGCTGGCTTCTTTGAGAACCACCCTTGCCAAACCCCAGGATCACAAAATCATGCCGGAAGTCATTTCAAAGGAACCATTGGCTCCCCTGGTCCGGCATGGAGACAATCAATGGAAAGATATTGTTACCTGGGTTATCAATGGACTCATTGCTGCTGAAGAAAATGGTATTACCGCAGCCAATGTTCTGGAAATAAAAGAAACCTCCAATAATCCTGTTATTCAACGGATGCTTGGAAAATCAGGTGATACGGGAAGCTATCTTGGCCTTGATAAAGACTGGCTGCTCAGGGCTATTGCAGCTGTGGGCAACTATGGTGAAATTTATGATCGTCATTTTGGACCCTCAACAAAGTTGAACATTCCCAGGGGTGTCAATAAATTGTGGACCCAGGGTGGACTCCAATACGCACTGCCCATCAGATAATTTTCCAGGCACAACGAACGATTCTACAAAAAAGAGGGGGGCTGAAATGCCCCCCAAATTTATGAATTCAACTATATAATATAAAGTCGTCTGAAGCATTTTCTTTGTTTTAGATATACTTTATTAGCAAGGCAGATCTTTTGAAACCATCGGCATTCTCAATCTCAAAGCCCTTGATTACCACCCTGGTACTCCAGGCCGCTGTTATTGGTATTATTTTTTATGCTGCCCACGGACTGCTGGTTAATACACAGGCAAACCTTGAAGCCCGGAACATTGCTTCCGGCTTTGGATTTTTATCCCTGGAATCCGGAATGCCCATCAGCAACTCCCTGTTTCCATATTCAGCTGCAGATTCCTATGGATATGCTTTTCTTATTGGCGTTATCAACACTCTTTACGTTGCCTTTATTGGTATTGTCATGGCCACAATACTGGGAATATTCATCGGTGTTGCCAGGGTTTCTGGAAACTGGCTTATATCAAAACTTGCAGAAATTTATGTTGAAATACTAAGAAATATTCCCTTGCTTCTTCTTTTATTTTTTACCTATTCCATTGCCCTTGCCGCCCTGCCCATTCCCAAAAAAAGCCTGGCTCCTTTTCAAGGCTTTTTCTTCAATAATAGGGGAATTTACCTTCCCAGGCCTATTCCTGAATCAGGTTTTTCCATGGTATGTATTGGTTTTATACTGGGTATTGCTGCTGCATTTTTTATCCAATGGTATGGAGCCCGGCTCCACAGAAACACCGGCCGGATTATTCCCTGCTTCAGCCTTGGCCTGGTTGCAATGGTTGCTTTCCCCTCAATTGCATGGTGGGTAACCAATGGCCCTTTATCATGGGAATTTGCCGTATTAAAAGGATTTAATTTTAAAGGCGGCCTGGTCATCCGTCCTGAGTTCTCAGCCCTGATGACCGGGCTTATATTATACACTGCCGCTTTTATCGGAGAAAATGTCAGAAGCGGAATTCAATCGGTGAACATTGGCCAGATTAATTCTTCCAAAGCCCTGGGGCTGACTCCAGGCCTTACAATGAGAAAGGTTATTCTGCCCCAGGCCCTGAGAGTGATTATTCCAGCCACTACCAATGATTATACAAGCCTGGTTAAAAACAGTTCCCTTGCCGTTGCCATTGGCTATCCAGATATGGTTTCCATAGGCGGCACTATTATTGGTCAAAATGACCAGGCAATAGAAATTATTGCCATGTGGATGGCTGTTTATATGACCATAAACCTTATAATTTCACTAATCATGAACTGGCTGAACGCCAGAGTTCAGCTCATTGGAAGGTAGGCTTGACAATGTCATCTGATACCTGTTCTGATACCCATGGGGGTTTGCTTATTTTTAAACCCAGCCCTGACCTTCCTCCACCCCTTGTTGCTGTAGGTATAATAGCCTGGCTTAAAAAAAATCTTTTCTCCAGTAAAATCAATTCTCTGCTTACCATTGCAGGAGTTCTTTTTTTATGGAAAACCATTCCCCCTCTTGCTTCCTGGGCCATTATTGATGCCACCTGGACACTTTCTCCCAACCCTGACACCATAAACCCAGGTACCACTGAAAAAACTGGTGCATGCTGGGCTTTTATTTTTGTAAAATTCAGGGTGCTGATGTTTGGACTTTATCCTGAACAATTTTTATGGCGCCCTATTCTGGCCTTTGCAATCTTTGTTCTTGTCTGTGCAATAACAATTTTTAGAATACTTCAGACCAGACTTTTAATTGTTCTCTGGTTTTTATTGCCTTTCCCCTTATTTTTTCTGATCAATGGAGGCATGGGCCTTGAAACCGTTGAACAATCCCTTTGGGGAGGGTTGATGTTGAGTATTGGACTTGCTGCCATTGGCATCATCATGTCCATACCCCTGGGGATATTACTGGCCCTTGGCCGGCGGTCCAAAATGGTTGTGGTAAAATCCCTCTGCATCGGCATGATTGAATCCATACGAGGGGTTCCCCTGATAACCATTCTGTTCATGGCCTCTGTGATGCTGCCCATTTTTCTACCCCAGGGAATGGATATAAACAACCTTTTACGGGTGCAGATCGGTATTATTTTCTTTTCATCGGCCTATATCGCAGAGGTTGTAAGGGGAGGGCTCCAGGCCATACCCCAGGGACAAATCGAAGCGGCTAGCTCCATGGGTCTTAAAAGCTGGATGGTCACCTATTTAGTTGTTCTGCCCCAGGCCCTGCGCCATGTTATTCCCTCCCTTATCGGGCGCTGTGTTGCTCTTTTTAAAGATACATCCCTTGTAATCATTGTGGGGCTCCTGGATTTTTTGGGGATGATAAAGGCATCTGCCCAGGACCCTGAATGGCTTGGGTATGATGCAGAAGCCTATATTTTCTGTGCGTTGATTTATTGGATTATCTGCTTTTCCATGAGCCAGTATGGCAAATCCATTGAACGCCGCAATCAATGGTAATTGCCGGAGGAGTCAAATGATAGACAATCCTATTATTGAAATCAGCAATTTAAACAAATGGTTTGGAAATTTTCATGTCCTTAAAAATATAGATCTCACCGTTAATAAGGGTGAAATAATCGTTATATGCGGACCTTCAGGTTCAGGAAAATCAACTCTTATCCGCTGCATAAACAGAATTGAAGTCCATCAAAAAGGAAAAATCATTGTTGCAGGAACTGAATTAACAGGAAAAATAAAAAATATTTCCAATGTCCGCAAAGAGGTTGGAATGGTGTTTCAAAATTTTGATCTTTTCCCCCACCTGACTGTTCTTGAAAACCTTACCCTGGCCCCTGCCTGGATTCTCAAAATATCAAAGAAAAAAGCAGAAGAGATTGCCATGAAACTTCTTACGCGGGTACAAATTCAGGACCAGGCCTTTAAAATGCCAGGCCAGCTGTCCGGCGGCCAGCAGCAGCGCGCTGCAATTGCCAGGGCCTTGTGCATGAATCCTAAAATCATGCTCTTTGACGAACCCACATCTGCCCTGGACCCGGAAATGGTAAAAGAGGTTCTTGATGTCATCAAACAGCTTGCCCATGATGGCATGACCATGATCTGTGTAACCCATGAAATGGGGTTTGCCAGACAGGTGGCCAACCGCATCATATTCATGGATGCAGGTGAAATCGTGGAAGAAAATCATCCAGATGAATTTTTCTCCAACCCGAAATGGGACAGGACGCAAAAATTCCTGCACCAGATTCTGTAAAGTATCAGTTTAACTCTTCCAGAACAAAATGCTCTTTAAAGCTATGATATTCTTTTTGATTAAAAATCACATGATCCAGCAACCGGATGCCCAGGATCTCTCCAGCCTTGATGAGCCGCAGTGTTACAGATATATCGCTTTTACTTGGAGTTAAATCACCGGAAGGATGATTATGGGCAACAATGACAGCAGATGCTCTGTCTGTCAGGGGATCTGCAAAAACCTCCCTGGGATGTACCTGGGTGGTATTGACCAGCCCGATGGATACCACCCGGATATTCATCACCTCATTGGCCCCATTGATGGATGCGCATAAAAAATGCTCCTGTTTTCTATCGGCATAGTGGCGGATATGGGGAAATATATCTTTGGGGGTCTTGATTTTAAAGCCTTCCGGTTTAACCCGCCGCCTTGTAAATTCCATGGCTGCCAGGACAACTGCGGCCTTTGCATTTCCAATGCCTTTGAATTGTTTTAAATCTTGTGCCGTCAGCCGGAATCCCTTTTTATCAATCACGGGAATCAGTTTTTCAGCCAGGGCCAGCACATCCAGGCTCTGGGTTCCCTTACCCAGCAGAATTGCAAGGAGTTCCTTGTCCATAAGGGCCCGGGCTCCTTTTAGCAAAAGCTTTTCCCTGGGTCTTTCTTCCAGGGGGATATCCTGTAATTTTTTTTCCATCATGACTGGTTCTTCATAAAGTTTTACCTGTCAATAGTTCCGTTTCCTGAACCTCTTTTATTTCTTGATGAGTAACGTCCCGACCGCAATAAACCATTGCGGGATCATTGGCTGCGGGATCATTTTTTTGAAGTATCACTGCATCCTTATCCTTTGGTTTGTATATAAATGGTTTGTATATAAAAACAATGGGATATTATCAAAATTATAAATATTCTTCTACAAT
>JAOZST010000221.1:0-3794 GCA_029939535.1 Desulfobacteraceae bacterium
TATTTCGATTCCGACTTTAAAGAAATACCTGGCAATTCTGGAACAGACCTATATGGTTCGTTTATTGCCACCTGCGGAAACAAACTTAAAAAAGAGATTGATTAAATCTCCAAAAATATATGTAAGGGATAGTGGAATCCTTCATGCTTTACTTGATATTGAACAATATGATTCTCTTCTGTCCAACCCCATAGCCGGGGCATCCTGGGAGGGCTTTGTCATTGAAAACATTATTACGGAATATGATCGCTGGAAACCTTCTTTCATAAGAACCTCCAATGGTGCTGAAATAGATCTCATGTTGGAGAGGGCAGGACAACAGCATCTTTTTGAATGCAAACTTTCAAAAGCCCCAAAACCTTCACGGGGATTTTATGAGCTGATTGATGCAATAAATCCGAAATCAGCATGGGTTGTTGCTCCTGTTGATGAACCCTATGAAATTAAAAAAGGTATTTATGTCTGTCCCCCGGCTGGCCTGAAAATCTAATATCATTATCCCCCCAAAAACGAATTAGTTCATCTTCCTGAATTAACATATGTTGAAGATTCTGTTTACGGTAATTCAGGTTCTCAGATTCCAGTATTTGATGAATGGTATTGATATTTTTTAAATTTGGCTTGAGGGATTATGGTGGACTATGCCTAAAATCAGCTATATTTCAATTTTTCCGGTCTATTTTTCAATCAATAATTATACCTCAACCATTTGGAAAAGGATTATTCGAAATAAGAGCAAAAGGCAAAGAGGGCATTGGAAGATCTTAAGAAAAAAGCAATGGCAGATCCCGAATTCAGAAAGGAATATGGAGCTCTTGCACCGGTCTGAGAACTTAGAAAAAAACTGACTAAATTGCGTTTAAGGGAAGGGGAAACTCAAGCGCAAGTTGCTAAGCTTACTCAAAAAAGCAATATTTTCCGGCTTGAAAGTGGTGGGAAAGTTTTATTTCCAACCCTACCCATGATATCAAAATATGCCAATGCACTGGGGTATAAGGTCAAATTGGAGTTTGAACCCATTTCTCAATCCTAAAAACCCACCTCCACCAGAATAGAAAAAATTATACTTTTTTCTTTTTCTGACCCTTTCCATTTAACCCCGAGCTCTCAAATGGAGGATGCATAAGCGCCCCTACTATCCAGCAAACCAGGGCCTCTTTTGGTGAGCCGTTATTGGTGATGCGCTGTCAAGCCAGCCGGGCCAATGCCTTTTGAAATCGTTTTAATCATAAATATAATTTGCTTTGATATTAAATTCATGCAATTAAGCAAACTATGGTTAATGTTAAAGAAAATACGGTTTTGAAAAATCTGGGACAGCGTCTGAAAAATGCCAGGTTGGAACTAAATGATCCGCAAAAAGAATTTGCATTCAGGATCGGGGTATCGATTCCAACTTTATACAAGATGGAGCAGGGAAATCCTTCCATCTCCATTGGCACCTGGGCTAAAGCTTTGTCCATGATTGCCAGGCTGGATAATTTTGACAAATTGATTACCCCAAAAGAATCTTTGTTCGAAAGATATGAGACCCAGGAAAAAACGAAATCTCGGCAACGTGTGCGAAGGAAGAAAACTGAATGATTTGATTAGCACTTGTCAAAGTTACGCTTCCAAACAATACAACATTGCTTTGTGATGAAATCGTAACGACCTCTCCTGATCCCAGGGGAATGATTCAAGGAGCTTTCCGATATAGCCCGGAGTATCTTAAACACCCGATTCCTTTTTTTGCAAGATATTATAGTTCAAAAACAAAAGGGAGAATTGATCCCACAATCAAAATTGCCATTATGATATTAAAAAGTTGTACTAAACGCTCATTTTGGATGAATCGTTTTAATATCACGCCACCCAATGACCATGAATTGGTTGAAAGAATAGCACAAAAAAAATAAACACATGAAATAATCATCACCTGAATAAAAGCGATTTGATGATTGGTGATAAAAGCTGCAGTTGATGAGATTGCCACCACCCATGCCTTGGGATTAATCCACTGGAATAACGCAGCCTGGAAAAAGGTAAATGGTTTATCATTTTTATTTTCCATGTTGAGTGAGCCTTTGGTGTTGGCAATATGCCATGCCATCCAGAGCAGATAAATAATTCCAACCACTTTTAAAGTATTATAAACAAAGGGGAAAATTTCAAATAATTTTCCTACACCCAGCCCAACACATATCACCATTACAGGAAATCCAAAAGTAATCCCCATAGAATGGGGAATAGTGCGTTTATATCCAAAAGTAAGCCCTGAGGATAAAAGCATGATATTATTTGGTCCGGGAGTCATGGTCGAAGCCAATGCAAAAGAGGTAATTGATATGATCATTGTTACTGTATAAAATTGATTCAATATAATAGTCTTTCTTTAGTGTTTGAATTGATCATTCATTGGATTGTTTTTATTTTCTACCATTGTTTATCTCCCTTATTATTCAAAGGTATTTTATTGAAAAAGGCCTGTCATGCCAAGCTTACAGAGAACAAACACCATCGCTTTCAAGCCAGATGAGAGGATAGGTCAAATATACCTCATACGAAACAATCAGGCAATTGAAACTTTACACAAAAACCGCGGCTCTGATAAAAGTGTTTTTCAAACAATATGCATGGAATAAGAAGTATCTGTCCCCCATACTCCCAGACCTGAAAAAAATTGTGCTAAGAATTGGTTTTGGCCAGGTAAACAGCGCCCTCAGACGAACCACCCGTGATTTGATTATTAAATTCAATGGTATGGGATTCGGCAATTGCAAAAATTTTGCCCAGGTGACGGGTAAAGGACTCTTCGGGTGGGCCATCGGCCCAGAGGGCAAACACCCCTCCGGGCTTTAGATGGTTGGCCAGTTCTTCCAACCCCTCTTCAGTATAAAATCTCTGATTTGTCTGTTGCAGCAGCCGGGTCGGAGTGTGGTCTATATCCAGAAGGATGGCATCATGCTTTTTCTCTGAACAATCCGGGTCAAAGCTTTTGGACACATCCCTGGACAGGGCGAAAAAATCTCCATGAACCAGCCGGCAGCGGGGATCAGCCGTCAATTTTTCACCCAATGGCACAAGACCTTTCTGGTGCCATTGGATCACCCCTTCCAGATACTCCACAACAACCAGGGAGGCCACCCGTTTGTCTTCTAATGCAGAAACCGCAGTATACCCAAGTCCCAGACCCCCGACCACAACATCCAGGTCTTGGCTTTCCAGCATGTCAAGCCCCAGTTTAGACAGCTGGGATTCGG
This sequence comes from Desulfobacteraceae bacterium, assembly GCA_029939535.1. GTDB lineage: Bacteria > Desulfobacterota > Desulfobacteria > Desulfobacterales > Desulfobacteraceae > NBML01. The sequence continues at coordinate 3,243 of JAOZST010000221.1, forward strand.
CCTCATGAAATAAACTTGACATCAAAAAATCCTCACCAAGCTTTACCTCATAGATTTCAAGCCCCCCCAGCTGAATCAGGCGACGACGACGCAGCATGAGATCTCCCAGGGGGGTCTTTTGAAAATCCAATTCCTCAAGGTTCAAACCCATTCACCCACCTTTTACGAAATTCAGCGATTTTTTACACATGTCCGTAATAATCCCTGTGCGCAACAACAGAATAGGCATAATCCAGTATGGTGCCCCAACTGAATACAGGAAGATCAATTGCCTGCTGGATAGCCCTGGCAAAGGGCTGCATTCCAGTGCACTCCAGCATGATGGCCTTGATACTGGGATTTTTTCTACAAAAATCCACACAGGTGTCAATCATCTGTTTTTCCTGAATTTCATAGACTGCTTCAGGTTTGTCCGGGCGGACTTCCCAACTCCAGAGTCTGTCCAGTTCCGTGCATCCATATTCATCGCTGGCACCGGCTATCTTATAATTGCTGCCAGGCCTGATACCAACCTTTTCCAGGTGGGTCTGGGTTAAAAACTGTTTTTGATAA
>JAOZST010000221.1:3894-5731 GCA_029939535.1 Desulfobacteraceae bacterium
TTTTGATAATACATGGTTGTCCCTCCCTATTTCCATGCTTCCTGCATGCGGTCCAGTTCCTTGATAACATCCTCTGCCAATGGTTTGGGTCTATGGGTCATGTTTTTAAGTGTCAGGTCCTGAAGCCTGTCTTCCAGCTTTCTTTCTCCGGAAGCTTCCCAATTGGCATACACCGAACGTTCAAACAATCCAGAATATTTAATTTCCCTGAAATGATCCATGGTATGTTGTTCCTGAAGATAATGTCCACCAGGGCCCACCTTGTCGATGACATCCAGGGCCAGGGTTTCCCTGGTTACTGGGATTCCTTTCATATAATGCTTGACCGAGGTCACGATATCATTGGCCAGAACCATGAACTCCGGAGAAACCAGATTGCCATGGTCCATCCAGGAACTGCAGTCATGGATCAGACCCGAGCCGATTGCAGCGGAACTCAGGCATTGAAAAGCTGCTTCAGCACCGGCCTGGGCATCACAGAATTTTGCATCAGTGGCACCGGCAGTTCCGAAAAAAGGAAGAGAATAATGCTGGGCCATCTGGGCCAGGGCTCCGGTCATGAGGCTCATTTCATTGGCGCCATAGGAAAATATGGTGGTCTGCATGTCCATGATGGTGGCAAAGGCACCATAAACAAAAGGAGCTCCCGGGTTAGCCAGCTGGTGCATGACAAGGCCGCTCAGGGATTCAGCACTTGCCTGGACAATTGTTCCGGCAAAGGTGGCAGGGGATGATCCACAGGCCTGGGGAGCTGGAAAATTAATCAAGGGAATTCCTTTTTCCGCACAGAAAAGAAGTTTGTCCACGGCAGGATCATAATAGACCAGGGGAGAAATAGGTTCTGAATAATGGACAATATAGGGGGCATTGTCAAAATTTTCCTTGCCCCCGCAAAGCAGCAGGGCCATTTCATAGATGTCCTTGATGCTGTTTGTGTCCTTGCAGCAGAACACATATGGTTTCTCACAGAACTCCATGGTTTTTCTGGCCACGACCCGGTCGGCAATGTCAGGGGCCACATCACTGGCCATGCCGATTGTCATGCACCAGTCAAAGCCTGGCAGAGCATCACAGAGAGCTGCCGTCGTTTCCACGTGGCGGCTCTTAAACCTTAGACGTTCATGGGTGGCTGGATCCATATAATCGATACAGTCCAGGCTGGGGCCAAAATAGGATTTGTCCCTTTCAAGAGTTACGGTTCTTTCGCCGGTTCGTTTACCCAGGACAATGCGGCCGGGTGCTTTACGGATGGCATCCTCCACCATCCAGGACGGAATCCTTACCCGGTCTTTGTCCACCCTTGCACCTGCACTGGCCAGAAGCTCCTTTGCCCCTGGATGGGTCAATTTGATCCCGGTTCTTTCCAGCACTTCCAGAGTGGCCATGTGGATCTGCTGGATCTGTGCATCATTGATTACCTGTAGCCTGGGTTTAAAGTAAAGTTCATCTGTGTGCATGCCCATGTTTCATTCTCCTTGTTTGTCTGGTTATATAAGGATATAAGTCTTTTTCAGTTTGTGTCTGCAACAGACATACCAAAAATAATAAAAAATAGAAACAACTTGAATTTAATGGAATTTTTAATAATTGAGACAATACAAATGGTCTGGTTTATAAAAAAATTTTAATGTCACATGGAAAATATCAAATAAATTTTGTATTATTTGCATGCCCCATGGCCAGACAAAAAAAAGAATGTACATGGCAATTAAAAACAAGGTAAACCAGCCCAATCTTCCAGGCTGGAAAATGAACACTTCTTTGATGGGTGCTTCTGCTGTAATTGCAGCGGCAGCCGCCTGGGGAATGTCAGGTATATTTATTACCATTATTGCCA